>CAYTTI010000071.1:0-4947 GCA_964440675.1 uncultured Coriobacteriaceae bacterium | reverse complement strand
CACGCCTAAACACGGAGCTGTTGAGTGTGGTCATATCGTGCGACGTGAACACCAGCTGCGCCCCTTTTTTGTTGGAGTCTTTGCTCGTGAAAAGCTTTATCAGATACCTGAGCAGTTTCGGATGCAGCTTCGCGTCAAGCTCGTCGGAAACTACAAGCCACCCTCGCTCGAGCGCACGGAGAAACGGGAGCGCTAGGCTGAGCAACTTCCTCGTACCATTCGACTCCTCCCTCAATTTCAGCTCGATGTCGTCGTCCGAGCTGTGAGTAAGATATACTTCCAGACCGTCATCGCCTTTTTGGTGGCGAATCCCCGTGATGTCGATATCCATGGCATTGAGCATCTCGACGATCAATCTCGTCTCATCGTTGTCTCTTGGTTCCATGTAGTAGTCCTCGGTAGGGGACTCAGCGTAGTCGAGAAACTGGCATGACAGAAACCAATAGAACGCCTCATCCACGGCCTCGATGTCGTAGTTGATCGCCAGGAACGTAAGATAGGGCATCATCGAGTCAACGTCGGTGTTCACCCCCTTGCGCCTGAGGGACGACCCTGGCTTTATAGAACCGTCGGCACGCTCGAACAGCGTTGCTTCAGCGCCCCTGCCGACCTTACGTCTGTGGAGATATTCCTCAGTCACCTCGCCTTCGAGGACGGAGAGAATGTAGCGGTACCTGTAGTCGCCGACCTGGAAAATGACGCAAAACGTCGTCGCATCGGAACGGCTTTCTTCTTCGAAGGCATAGGGATGACACTCAATCAAAGGTGATAACTTCGAGAGACGAGGATTCCTGAGGACCAGATAAGGAACGATGACTTGGCGCTGCATGCATTCCAGAGCCTGCAATACACTGGATTTCCCTCCGCCATTCGGTCCGTAGATCGCTGCGACTGGTAGGATCCCCTTCTTGCCCGAACCCGGGATGAGCGTGTCAGCGTGCTCGCCAATGGGGGCAGCACTCATCTGCAAGGTGGTCTCGTCTCTGTAGCACCTGAAATTCTCGAATGTGAACTCGATGAGCATTCTAGATCCCTTAAAAGTGTTATTGAATGTTATTTCAGGTAGAAATATTACCGTGTATTTCTTTCAAATACAAATTGTTGATGTCGAAATGTTCTTGCCAGCAAAACGAACAAGCTAATCAAGATAATCAAGACGGACGAGGCTGATCATATAAAAACGCTGAGAATGGGAAACATAAGGGGTAATTGATTTGAATATATGAGTTAAGACATACGAAAAGAAACATACGAATAATGTGAGGGATATCATAATGAACAACGACGTGCACGACCTCGTTATTGTGGGAGCAGGTCCTGCTGGTCTTTCTGCCTCAATCTACGCCAGTAGAGCCCTTTTACATGCGGTTACCTTAGAACAGATTTCTGCGGGTGGCCAAGTACTACAAACAACTGAAATTGAGAACTATCCAGGGGCGGGAAGGATAAGCGGCTTCGAGCTCATCGATGCCATGCAACAACAAGCTCAAGAGTTGGGCGCAGTTATAGAGTCCGCTCAGGTAATACAGATTGAACGTACACCAGATAATCTTTTCAGTATCCATTGTGCAGATGATCTTATCCGTACGAAGGCGGTTATCTTAGCAACGGGTGCTACACCATACGAGGCTGGTTTTACCGGCGAAAAGGAATTTAAGGGGCACGGTGTTTCCTATTGTGCAACCTGTGATGGCATGTTTTACAGAAACAAACAGGTGTTCGTAATTGGGGGAGGAAACACCGCCGTAGAAGAGGCTTTGTTTCTCACGCGGTTTGCGAGCAAAGTCACAATGGTCGTGCGCAAGAACTTCCTCAGGGCTCAGGCGGCACTCGCTAAGGAGGCCGAAGAAAACGAAAAGCTCGAGATTAGGTTTCACACGAAAATCGACGCGCTTACTGGAGATACGCAACCAGGTGGCAATGCACAGCCCAACGGAATCGTATTTAGAAACACCGAAACGAACGAAACAAACCATGAAGCATTTGAGCCGGGCTCCTTCGGCGTCTTTGTGTGCGTAGGTCACAAGCCGTCGGTAGAATTAGTTCGTGATCTCGTGGACTTGTCTGACGCAGGCTCCGTCATCACAGACGAACATATGGCAACGAAAACTCCAGGCCTTTACTGTGCCGGAGACGTTCGTAATACCGTCTTGCGTCAGATAGTAACCGCTGTGGCTGATGGCGCAATTGCCGCGACATCCGTTGTGAATTACCTGAAAGAACTGTAGTAATGCGTCTGTAGTAATGCGTATAGCTGTAGTAGCGCGTATGGCTGTAGCGTGTAGCTAGCTGTAGGTGCGTAAGGTGCATATAGCTGTAGGTATAGCTTTAGCGTGTAGCGCCTACAGCGGCGCGTCCGAACTTAAAATCGCGATAATATATCTTATGTAAAGTTATAAGCTGAAAT
Organism: uncultured Coriobacteriaceae bacterium; assembly: GCA_964440675.1. GTDB lineage: Bacteria > Actinomycetota > Coriobacteriia > Coriobacteriales > Atopobiaceae > CADBMC01. The sequence goes on along the minus strand of CAYTTI010000071.1, from coordinate 2,540 downwards.
TAGGTTGCAAGACACCGCGTATGCTGAAATGAACGCTCGTTACATTGGGATTGCGCCTGAGAGCCTGCGCGCTGGAACCCGTGTACTTGTACTTGTTGTTGAGAGCTTGCGCGCTCGTTGGCAGACGCGCGCTTGCTTTAACCCTTAGCTCACCTTAATAAGGCTGTATAGCTCCTGAGAAAACTGCTCGTTGATTTTTTCCCGACCCTTAAGAAATTCGAGCTCCATGAGAAAGCCGAAACCCACGAGTTCAGCTCCTGCTTTTTCTACGAGCTTTGCAGTGGCAAGGGCAGTTCCTCCCGTTGCAATGAGGTCGTCGATAATAAGCACCTTGTCATCGGGCGTAAATGCATCTTGATGAATCTCGATCGTATCCGTTCCGTACTCGAGTTCATACTCGTACGAATAGACCTCACGTGGTAATTTTCCAGGCTTACGAGCTGGAACAAAGCCAATACCCAGATTGTATGCAACCGGCACACCTACCAGGAAGCCGCGTGCCTCTGCTCCTATTACCTTAGTAGCCTTACAGTCCCTAAAGTGGTCTGCGAGCTGCTCGACCATGGCTGCAAGGGCATTCGGATTTGAAAGTATTGGCGTAATATCCTTAAAAACCACGCCAGGCTCAGGATAGTCTGGAATGTCAATTACGAGGCTTTCATAAGCAAATTCAGACACAACGCTTCCCTCCTGGCTCTTATGCGCTTTGTTTTAAGCGCTCTTGTGCGTCTTGTTTCAAGCGCATGCTATTTTTGACACATAGCCGATTAGTTGGTGTCCCCAATGTCCCTAAAACGCTTCCCTACGGTACGACGAATGAGTTGGCTACGCAGGCTGTTAGTAAGCGCAAGCATTTTCGCGAATACATCCACCACTTGCTTGCGATGTTCATCGTCAAGCTCGCCACGCCCTGCGTATGCTACCAGCGCCTGTTCAAATAAGCCCGACTCTCTATTTGCAGCATTCACGTATTGACGTAAATTTTTGGGAGCTATGCCAATGTGATTAAGTTCGTCACAGGTTCTTATAATCACAAAATCCTTACCGTCAACTAGGTCACGCCCATGCGGTGAACGCGAAAGCGTGATAATTCCTGCGTTAGACAGGTGGCGCACGAAGGTGATTGATACCCCTAGCAGGTCGGGAATATGATCGATTGGATGAAGCTTATTAATGAGTTCCTCATCAATAAGCAAAGGCTCTACCACATCCTCATCTTGAAGCTGAACTGAAACCTGAGGAACTGAAGCCTGAGACAACTGCGTTGCCCGATCTCCTGTGGATGAGCCATCTGCACTCGCACTACCCGCAAGGTCTTCTTGTTCAAGGATGTTACGTATAACAGCAAGTGGCAAAAATCTCGTTTTCTGTAAGTGGAGGATACGCTCGAGACGTCTTAAATCACGCTGTGAATACACACGGTAGCCCCCCGACGTCCGACGAGGCGTTACCAAACCTTCTTCCTCCAAGTAACGAACCTTTGAAACAGAAAGATCTGGATACTGGCTCTGAAGTTTTTTAACCACCTTTCCAATGGTGAGATACGTATCTTCGCCCATGGGATACCTCAGTCTTAGATAGTGTTGGTGTGGAAAATCATCCTAAATGTACCAATTTGGATAGTAGATCCATCAACAAGCCGTGCCTTACTAACAATTGCACCATCAACCCAAGTACCGTTGAGCGAACCTAAATCCTCAATAGTGACAACTCCGTTTGCAACATCAGATAAATCCATGTGCGCGTGATTGCGCGAAACCGTCATGTCGTTGAGAAAAATCGAGTTCTTAGGGTCTCGGCCAAGTGTTACCGATGAATCACTGAGTTCAAATACGGCACCTGTTTGCGGCCCCTTTACAATGGCAAGTGTGGGATGGCTCTGGCGTTGAGGCTGCATTAGGTTGGGAGATGTCGGATCACTCACCGGCATCCTGAAAATTCTCGTGGACTCATCGTCCGATCGCTTATTAGTCGGCTGAGCCATCTTTGCCTCCTTATGGTTCTACCTAAAACTAATTGTAGTGCTTGTAGCATATCTCTTGTAGCATATCCTATCTACACGCGATACACTCCAACTCGACAAGCGCTCCTTTTGGCAGAGCAGATACCTCAACTACGCTACGAGCAGGTTCAGGAGATGGAAAGCGACGCGCGTACACCCTATTCATTATGTCGTAGTCTTCAATATTTGTAAGGTATACGGTTACCTTTGCAACATCTTCAAGCGTACAGTTCGCCGCAGCAAGCACGTGCTCTGCATTAGAGATCGCCTGCTCAACTTGAGCCTCGATACCTCCTAACACGATCTGTCCAGTCTCAGGCTCAAGTCCCAGTTGACCTGCGGTAAATACCAGGCGTCCTGCGGTGGTTCCCTGGGAGTAATGCCCAAATGCAGCCGGTGCTCCTGAGGTAGATACAGCGTACTTCATATGTAATATCTTCCTCCCCTCATTACATGAAGAGTTGAGAAGTGAGCCTCCCAAACGAAGGTATTGATTCCAGTTGAGATGAGCACGACATGGTACTCCATCCAACTACGC
>CAYTTI010000070.1:0-6041 GCA_964440675.1 uncultured Coriobacteriaceae bacterium | reverse complement strand
AGCTATGATATCTAGCAGGTGGAGTCTACGGCACGACTAGCAGGCGGAGCTTGCGGCAAGAGGGTTATATATGAACAAGACACAAGGACAGCCCTGGAGTTTCATCGTAGAGTTTGACGAACAGAAAGCCGAGAAGAACGGCTACAGTCTCGATGTGCTCTACGACTATGTAGCTCGATGTGTTGAGCAGTATGGTGTTACACGGGTTGCTCGTGGCACATGGAAGGCACAGAATGGCAAAGAGGTTGAATCTCAGTGTCTAGCTCTTGTAATGCTTTCTGAAATAAAAGTGGTTATGCAGAATATCAAGACGCTTACCGTATTCGAGGACAATACCGAGCCTATCGATTGCCTCGAGGTTTTTGGCAACATCGTGATTCCCAGTGCTTGACTGTGTGAGTGTGAGTAGTTCGTCATGGAGAACAATAGGAAGGCATTTCACTTTGACTTAGATGAAGGGAAGCTGAAAGCCCTTTATCCTTCGGAGAGTAAAACGGTCTAGACCAACTCTTGCAGATGGCAACTGTAATACAACCGAGGGGAGGACTGTATTACACATAACAAGGCTGTATTACAGCAAGTAGGGAAGTCGCACAAACAAAAGCGTACAAACAGAGCTCAGCCGACACACCTACCGATGTTGCGCAGCAAATGTCGTACAGAGCCCAGCCGGCACACCCGCCAATGCTCAGACGTACACCCACCGATGTCGTGCGGAAAAATCCGTCGCGCCAGTGTCGCGCAGAGAAACCCTACAGGTAGGTCGCCGCTTGCAGGTCGCCGCCTACAGACAGGCTATCGCCTACAGGTCGTCGATGTCGATACCGATGGAATGCTCGGACCTCAATGAGGCAAATTCCATACGCAGGGCGGTGAGATCCTCAGAAAGACGTCGTACATCTCTTTCGAGCAGTTCAACACGATCGTTCTTTTCGCCATCAAGAGCTTTGGCAAGTAGCGAATTAACAAGTGAGGAACGGCTTCGGCCAGTCTCATCGGCTAGCTTGTCTATACGCTCGAACAAATCCAGCCTAAGGCGTACAGAAACAAGCTTGGATTCCGAAGAGTTATAATCCTTATAGTAGGCCACGATTGCTACCCTTTTCCTACGTTTCCAAGCGCCGTGCCCGCCTGCCACAAGGCCAAAGCTCGCAGAAAAGCTTTGAAGCAGACGATGAGCGCTTGCATATTCGCCAGCCTGAACTACCCTTGAGATAGATACAGCCGCATTCTAACAGGACAATTAGAGTATTGCAATAGAATTTGACGCCAAAATGAGGCGTGTGGTCGGGCACCTGCGGGCTGGCGACTTGCGGGCGGCTCTTGCGGTCGGTCCGAGGCGTACAAGACGAGGCCGTATTACTTTGTAATAATTTCGGCTTTCCTCGATTTCTTTGTCTACCATATACGCAGCGACACCCCACAGGTGTTTCCATTGACGCTTTGTAGGTGTTCGTGGGCATCCAACAGGTGCTTCACCGATGCCTAGCAGGTGCTCGTGGAGGCACCCATAGGTGTCCGATTCAAATGGGGCGAGTGATATGCAGCTGAATTTGACTACGGGGCTTACCATTGAGAATCATGTCCATGTAAGCGTTGCCTCGCAGCTCACCAGCGGGATGATGTAAGGGAAAGGGAGGTTGACGCGCATGAGTAGCTTAAATGATTACTTAAAGACGATGAAAATTAAACGGCGTGCCATGGGGGGCTTGGACGAGGAGGACGTACTCTCTCACATTAAGGAGATACGCGGCCTCGTACAAGATGAGCTCGATGCACGCGATGCCGAGATTCGTGATATCCAAGAGCAGCTGAGCGCGCGCGATGCTAAGATTCGTGAAGCCCAGGAGCAGCTGGGGGAGCGCGACGCTCAGATTCGCAACGTACAGAGTAAGCTGGACAAAGCCCATGAGGAACTCAATCGCTACCAAACCTCCTATCAGGCGGTGAGGGACTCGAACTCCCAGCTCGACGAGTGGATTAAGCAACTGGGCGAGGAACCCGGCCGCTATCAAGAGGCACGCGGACGTGCCGAGGAAGCGCGCCAGCGCTACGACGAAAAGCATCAAGAGCTCGTTGTCGCAGTGAAGGTACTCAACAACCTCAAAGAGGACACCGAGCGGAAGGTGCGCGCCGAGGTGCGGGAGTCCTTGAAAGAGGATGAGCAGCGTGCCCGCGCCGCAATGAATGCGCGTATCGAAGAAGAACGCAGGTCTGCACGTGTGGAGATAGATCGTCTCAACAGCGAAATTGCTACCTTGCAAGACCAGCGTCAGAAGCTGGCCGACTCCCTGCGTACACGTCGTGAGCAGCTCAATCGTCAGCTGAGCTGGATTAACGATCAGCTCGCCACGGATTGGGAGCAGGCTGACCACTCATCGCTCACCGACAAAGACGACTTCATTTTCTGAGTAAGCCATGCTGCAAGTTGGAACGACATCATCGTCGCAAGTCGAAGCGACATCGAGACAGGCCGGAACGACATCGTTGCGACCCGGAACGACATCGAGGGAAGTTGACCCCATCGATGTGCGGCTTCGTTGGGTGCGCAGGCGTCGTGCCATAAAGGCGCTGCTGGTCTCACTTATTGCTACTGCCACGGTCGTATACGTAATCTTTGGGATGGTGCTTACGATCGCTGTGGTGGAAGGTTCCTCGATGAAGCCAGCGCTTCAAGACGGTGATGTGGGTGTATTCCAGCGCGCAGGCGCAACCTATCAAACCGGTGACATCGTTTTGGTGAGGATTGAGGATGGCACCGAGCAGGTAAAGCGCGTTGTAGCAACGCCTGGTCAAACGGTAGACATCGACGAAGATACGGGCGTAGTTTTAGTAGACGGCGAGGAACTTTTGGAGCCCTACGTATATGAGGAAACCTCGGGTAAGCGCTACATCAGCTATCCGTTTACCTTGGGAGAGGACGAATACTTCGTCCTAGGTGATAGTAGGAGTAACTCCCGCGATAGCAGAAACTACGGAGCAGTGAGCGCGGATCAGCTGGAAGGAAGGCTTCTGTTCGTCGTGTTTAGGTGGGAGAGCTAGAATAGATGGCTCTTTAAAGACGAAGTGTAGCGCCCCGGGGATGGAGTTGAGCATCCCAAGGACGAAGCGTAGCGCTTGAAGGGCGCAGCGCCTGGGCGTACCGCTTGAAGGGCGCAGCGCCTGGGCGGAGCGCTTTACGGATGAGACGATAGGTTTTTAAGCTGTAGATTTTGACGGAAATAGTTGGCTGTATATCGGGGGATTGATAACAATGTTAGGAGAGGCGAAACGCAATAGGCGAGCCCATCTCCGGCGCAGTGAGTTGCTGCTTGCAGGGCTTTTGATAGTGGTGCCGATGATCTGCGCCCTCGTTATTCACGCGGTGGGTGAGTACTTCCCTTCAACGAGCATAGAGCAGTTTGAAGCGGGGGAAGTTGCCTACCGTGCGAGCGTTGAGACGGGGACTTCCCGGGACGATCTGGGCCTTCCTGATGAGCTGAGAGCAGTTGTTGCCTTAAGTGACGATGATGCTGCTACCGCTGCCTTTTTCCAGGTTGAACCAAGCGAGGTGCCGGACACCTATGAAGCTCCGTCGGATGCAGAGGAGCTCTATGAGGCGGGCGAGACAGTTATTTATACCGTGAGTTCGAGCGAGGACGAGGCGCTCGACTATCGTGTCTATGGTTCGGTGAATGGCAACTATGCTAGCTGGTATTCCTGTGATGCGTCTGGAAACCTTACCGGTCAGGTAGTGAGCGTGGAGGTAACTTGGGAGGGCACCTACGACTCGGATGAGCCGGGTGTATACACCCTTACCTCGAGCTTTACAGAGTATTCCTATGCCTCTGCACGTCCCTATGCGGTGATTACGGTAGCGGAACGTGTGGAGGAAGAGAGTGCGCAGCTCGGCCTCTCCAGCGGTGCCGTCACGTATGCGACATCCTCTGCCGAGGGTGTTATCAGCGGCTTGGTTTGGCTCGATGCGGATGGCGATGGCATCCAGGATGCTGGCGAGCTTAGCGACACTACCTTTGATGGCATGGTGGTAAGCCTGCAGTACCGAGTTACGAACTATGGGCCGCTCACCGGAACGCTTGACGGCAACGACGTGCAATCGGTATCGGTGGAGATACAGCACAGCAGCCAGGGTGAGAGCGTTACATACACATACAGCAACGTGCAGATCGGTACGGATACCTACGACATAACGGCAACTGCAACAGCAGATGGCGGCTACGTGTTTTCAGGGCTTCCTAGTGGCAGATACCAAGTTGTCTTTGAGGCACCAGACACAGCAAACATTGTCATGGGCAAATTTGACGGCAGTCCCCAGGACGCAGGATCTGATGACACGATAGATTCCGATGCCAGCTATATCTACGTGGATAGTAACGATGATGAGTCCATCACGAGAAATGACGGGCAGTGGCTCTCCTATGCCTATATTAACGTTTTCCTTACCGCCAACGACTCCCAAATGACTGATTACGATGTTGGTTTTGTTCTGCGTACCGGCTCCATTACCGTTACCAACAGCCCCAGCGGTACCACCTTCGAGCTCGAGCGCTACGATGAGAGTGGAAACTCCTGGGTTACAGTTGGTGACCCGCTAACAGCCGGGACGAACGGCACAGTCGTTTTCCGCAACCTCGTTCCCGGTGAATACCGTCTCACAGAGACAGCAGCAGCCTCGGGCAACTCGCTGCTCGTTGAGTCGGTCTACATCACCGTTCCGTATGATGATGGAGGCGACTCCAACGAGGATTGGGGCGATACGGAGCCCTCTTATGTGTATGACGGCGTGCGTTACATGCTCGATTTAGTTTTCGATATTGAAAGTGGCACCTTTGCGCTTCCCAGCGCCGGTGGCGATGCGTTACCTTGGTATCTCATGGTGGGATCCACCATTGTTGTACTTTCCCTGCTCTTGGGTTACGTGGCAGTTTCGTGGCGTCGTAGGCGTCGTATACAAATGCTGCGGCACGACATATGGGCATCATCATGAGGTACATGTGGCATACGTGGCATGAGCTACACATGCCAGTACGATCAGTTCGCGTAAGAACTAATGAAAGGAGTTCGATCATGAGCGATAGATCTATCAAACATCGAGGGGGAAGGATTGGGTCAGCACTGCGCATTACAGCCTTTCTTGCGGCCATGTGTGTAGTTGCGTTCTCGTTGCTCGGCTTGCCGACAACTGCGTACGCAGCCCATGTTGTGTATGATCCAACTACTGGTACCGCCAGCAGAAGTACAGGTAGCCTTACGCTGTACAAGTACGACGTGGCAGGGGATGACGTTACAGACCTGAATTATTCCAATTCGACCCAGGCAGAAATCGAGGCTGCACTTACAGACCTCCAAACAAACTCATCGTATACGCCCATCGGAGGAGTAGTTTTCTCCTGTCTGCGGGTTGGCGGTGTCTTGCAGTATATTGACGGAGATATTGGCGACAGCCAAACCGTATCCGTTGGCTATTCGATTGACGATATCACCTTTAGCACCGGTGACACCTTAACCGAACTTCTGGGGCTAACTGATAGTGATATTGCCTACACGGACAGTAGTGGCAACAACTACTATCTGAGCAAGACGCTGAGTGATGCACTGAGTGGCCTTACTCGAACCCAGCTCGAATGGATCATGAGTCTAGTTAGCGAGTATGATGATGATTTGCTAACTATCATGGAAACTGACTCTAATGGTCGGGCGGCTGCTACCGGACTGGAGTTGGGTCTCTATCTTGTGGTCGAGACATCTTACCTTGCATCTACCTATGCGACCACTGAGCCCTTCTTTGTATCAATTCCCATGACCGACTATGTTGACTTGAATGATAGTGATACTTGGACTTGGGAATTCGATGTGGTTGCCATCCCGAAGAACAACACTCAGCCCTTCGAGATTTGGACAAGTGTAGTTGAAACGGTCACAGACACCAACACCTCCACAACCCATGAAACCGCCTACATCGACGCCGAGATTGGCGATGACAAGACCTTCGTTATCCGTACTGAGGTGCCAGGCTCCATCTACAACATGGAGGACTACTA
>CAYTTI010000069.1:0-6107 GCA_964440675.1 uncultured Coriobacteriaceae bacterium | reverse complement strand
CAGCAACACCTAAAATAATGGTGATTTCCTGGGAGCTTTGAGAAATCATACGGATGTTAATATTCACATCTCCTAGGGCGCTAAAAATACGCCCGGCTGTGCCCGACCTCCGTCCCATATTGCGGCTAACCACCGATATCAGCGCAAGCGATTCGGAAACCTCAACTTTATCCGCATGAACCTCTTTCTTGATGTCAGCAATCAACGAATAGATTCCGCTCCCAATTTCGTCGTTGCGACACACCACACAAAACGAATCGATACCGGTAGGCACATGCTCTATATTGATGCCATACCTATCAAAAATGGCCAGTGTTTTAGCAAGGACGCCGCGTTCACTCGAGAGCTTGTTCTTGGCAACATATATCGATACGTAGCCCTTCATGCCCGTAACGCCGGTAATGAGATGCTCGTCAGTTGCATCCTCAGCTGTCTCACGAATGGTGGTACCCACTGCATCAGGGTCATTGGTATTCTTTATTTGGATGGGAATGGACGCCTCACGCACGGGGAAAATAGCGTCTTCATGCAACACGCTGGCACCCATGTAGCTCAGCTCGTGCATTTCATCAAAGGTAATACGCCGAATGGAGCGCGGGTTATCCACAATGGAGGGATCAGCTGCCAAAAAGCCGCTCACATCAGTCCAATTCTCATACAAATCGGCTTCGATAGCCTGAGCGAGAATAGCGCCAGTTATGTCTCCCCCGCCACGTTCCATAAGGCAAACACGCCCGTCGACCGTAGCACCGTAAAAGCCCGGAAACACGAAAGTTTTTTTCTGTGTAACCAGCTCTTGTACGCGTTTGCAGGTGACCTCAAGGTTAAGAGTGCCGTCGTGATGGAATACCACCACATCGACCGCATCCACAAATGGACGACCTAAATACTCCGCCATGAGCTGTGCGGTAAACCACTCACCACGAGAGATGAGGTACTCAGCGGATATGCTATCAAGCGAACTGCGTAACTTTTCAAACTCCTCATGCACAGGGAATGTGAGACCAAGCTCCTGAGCGATTTCGACAAAACGCTTCTCAATCGTGGTCATAAGCTGTGATGAGTCTACGTGGTAGGTACGGTGGGCATCCACTAGGTACAGAAGATCGGTAATCTTATTACTAGTTTTATTAGGTTTACCAACGGCACTTACCACAACGTAGCGACGGGCATCATCCGCTTCAACAATGGCCTTTACCTTACGAAAGTGCTCCGCATCCGAGACACTCGAGCCGCCAAACTTGGTTATCTTGAGCATAGTTGGACTTAATCCTCCTCGGGAAGTGCTGCCATAAATGCCGTGGGATCTACCTCGAGGGCACCGTCGAGCAATGTGCGTGCCTTGGTAGCAGTAACACTATTAACCAGGTAGTAATCTGAGGCAATTTCTGTAGCGCCCTCAACCGCAACACCTGCACAGCGAATCACATAGTCACCGCACATGAGGTCTGGATCATACACGAGTCCGCTCGAAAAATCATAGCTTGGCCTGCGTCCTGCCGCACAATCGATAAGATCCTGCACAATGGCGTTACCAGTGGGCAAGGATCCTGCGCCCTGGCCATAGAATTTCAGCTCACCTATACTTGCACCATCGGCGGTTACCAGGTTGAAATTGTTGGGAACATTTGCCTCAAGCGAGCGAATGCCTACCGCAACCGGCTCAACAGCAACCGCATAGCGGCCATCCTGTTGAAGACCGCGCCCCAGCAGCTTTACACTGCGACCGCGACCGCGGAAGAACTCCATGTCATCTTTGGTAACGTTACGGATGCCAGACACCGGAAAGTCGGAAGTACAGGCCACGCCAAAGGCGATACCTGCAGAAATGATGGTCTTATTCTTAACGTCGATACCGTCGATATCGGCCGTTGGATCGGCCTCGGCATAACCGAGATCTTGGGCACGTTTGAGCACCTCAGCAAACTCGAGACCGTTTTTATCCATCTGATCGATGATGTAGTTAGTAGTACCGTTCATAATGCCGGAAAAGCTTGTCACCTCATCGATACGGCGCATCTTCTCGAGGCTCGCAATCCACGGAATGCCACCACCTGTAGTCGCCTCAATGAGAAAGGCAGCACCTGTATTCTGTGCAGCTGAAGTGAATTCGGCGAAGTGAGCGGCCACAACAGCCTTGTTTGAAGTGACTACATGCTTTCCTGTTGTAAGCGCCTGCAGAATGAAGGTATGAGCAGGCTCAATGCCACCCATGCATTCCACGACTGCATCGATCGAAGTATCGCTCACAATCTCATCATAGTCAGCCGTCATGCGCGGATCGATAAGTTTATCGGGTAGCTCGAGAATGCGCGTTACGGAGAGCGAAGGCACGCTCGATTCTATGATCTTTACGACCCCGCGACCTACCACACCGTAGCCCAATACTGCAATGTTCATGACACTTCAATCCTTTCCGGCAGACATCGGCTCAAGCTTCCTCGCCCAAGCTTCCTTGCTCAAAACCCTTTGCTCAAAAGTCACTGGGTGCTACACCTTACCTTATGAATCCGGTGCATATGCATACCCTCTAGTGATTTAACTGGTTGTTCATTCTATATGCAGTTTAGGCTGGGTATGGGTTAGGATGATGCGGTGCGCTTTTCGTACGATGCGCCTCTGCGACGCGCTCTTCATGCGATGCGCTTCGTACAAAGCGTCCTATACGATTTTGCAAGTATTTTCATCGTTGGTATCAACATTGATTGTTGGCATCGACCTTGATGCGCAAGTAAGCCATGAGGTGTATACCGTGAACATGCTCTATCACAGCACGCGATCTGAATCTCGTTTAGTATCGGGTAAGCAGGCGATATTGGAAGGTATCTCCCCCGACGGGGGGCTGTATGTAAGCGATCAGCTCTTGAATGCGTCAATGGATATCGCCAAACTTTGCTCACAAGACTATCAAGCAACTGCCCGTGATGTACTGCAGCTCCTTGTGCCCGATTTCACCGAGGATGAAATCAACTCGTGTGTTGCTGGCGCTTACGGTACCAACTTCGACGATGCTGCTATTACTCCTCTTACACCTCTGGCTGACGAATGGCTGCCTGAGTTGTTTCATGGACCTACCAGTGCCTTTAAGGATGTAGCCTTGCAAATGCTGCCTCAGCTTATGAGCTGTGCGCGCCCTTCTCAGAGCGGCGGCATTATGGTTGTTACCGCAACCTCAGGAGATACCGGCAAAGCCGCGCTTGAAGGTTTCGCAGATGTAGCTGGTACCGGAGTTACGGTGTTTTACCCCTATGGCAAGGTAAGTGATGTGCAGCGCCTGCAGATGGTTACCCAACGAGGCAACAATCTCGCCGTATGTGCGGTTGAGGGCAACTTTGACGATGCCCAAACAGAGGTGAAGGCCATTTTTGCTGACAGGGCACGCGCAGAACGCCTCGCTCATAGCAACGTTAGCTTATCGAGTGCAAACTCCATCAATATTGGCCGTCTTATACCCCAGGTGGTCTACTACTTCGATGCCTACGCACAGCTCGTAAGGCGAAAAGCCATCACTTTGGGTGAAAAAGTGGAGTTCTGTGTCCCCACTGGCAACTTTGGCGATGTACTTGCAGGCTACTACGCCATGCTGTTAGGGCTTCCGGTTGCCAAGTTTATCGTTGCCTCAAACGCCAACGATGTGTTAGTGGACTTCATTACGCATGGTGTCTACGATAGGCGCCGCCCCTTTATAAAAACTATTTCCCCTTCAATGGATATCTTGGTCTCGTCCAACCTTGAACGCCTTTTGTACTACCTATCTGGAGGCGACTGCGAGCTTGTGGCTTCACTCATGCAACAGCTCGCAGAGCAGGGTCACTATCAAGTTCCTCGAAAGCTCTTGAAAAAAATTCAAGACAGCTTTAGCTGCGGATGCGCAGACGATGAGGCAACACGTACTACGATTCGTGTCACCTGGGAGCACGAGCGTGTACTTCTCGATACACACACGGCGGTGGGTCGCTACGTCATGTCTCAAGAGCCACAAAGCCACGTACAGCGCATTTTGCTTTCGACCGCAAGCCCTTTTAAGTTCCCTGCTGATGTCTTAAAAGCCCTCCATGTGTCGGTTGAAGGTATGGATGGATTCGCGTGTATGGACGCTTTATCCCATCTTTCTGGCATAACTCCACCTGCTCAGCTCTCTGACTTGCGCACAGCCGACATTGTGCACGATGGGGTATGCAAGGTAGAGGACATGGGATCTTTCGTAGAGGATGCCTCCCTACGCTTGTTGACAGCACAATAGCGCAACAAGCGCATAGACATTGAGTAAGCTGTTGTACTGATGTTGGTATTGATGTTGTACTGAGTATCACCGCATATTGCACACGAGCTACGATTCGCACGTACTACGCGCACGAGCTACGATTGGTTTGGAGACGAACTATGAATGTCATATGTCTTGATATGGAAGGCGTACTTGTTCCAGAAATATGGATAGCCTTCGCCGAGCAAACGGGTATTGACGAGCTTCGTCGTACCACACGTGATGAACCCGATTACACGAAGCTCATGCACTGGCGCCTCGACCTTTTACGTCAGCACAATCTTGGCTTGGTCGAAATCCAGCAAGTAATTAGTGGTATAGATCCCTTGCCAGGAGCACGCACATTCCTTGATGAGTTGCGTACCTGTACCCAGGTGATTATTCTGTCGGACACCTTTGAGCAGTTTGCGCAGCCCCTCATGGAAAAACTTAACTGGCCGACACTGTTTTGTAACACCTTAGAGGTTGCAAAGGATGGCATGATTCAAAACTTTCATATGCGCTGTCCAGAATCGAAACTTACCACCGTTCGCAGCCTTCAATCGATGGGTTACGATACCTTGGCGGTAGGTGATTCCTACAACGACCTCGCTATGATCCGTGCAAGCCGAGCTGGCTTCTTGTTTCGCAGCACCGAGCAAATCCGCGCAGACAACCCCGACCTTGCCGCCTTTGAAACCTACGACGACTTATTGGCAGCCTTAAAGCGTGCCCTGGACGTATAAGGTTCACTATGCGCTGTCATGTAAGTGTTCCTGCAACGTCAGCCAATCTTGGCGTTGGGTTTGACTGCTTGGGTATGGCGCTCGATCTGCGAGCATACTTTGACTTTGAGTCGTCGGACGCCTTGTGTATAGATGGCTGCGATGAGCGCTATCGTGGCGACGACAATCTCGTGTGGCAAAGCTACCTAACAGCAACGCATCAGCTCGATGTTGAGCCCATGCCTTTGCACATTACCATCAATTCCCCTATTCCCCTGTCGGGCGGGCTGGGTTCTAGTTCTGCCTGTGTGGTAGCTGGAATTGCTGCTGCCCAGGTTATACACGGTTGGGCAATTGATCCCTATCTGAGCCTCAAGCTCGCCACCTCAATCGAAGGACATCCAGACAACGTTGCCCCCGCTATTTTGGGTGGAGTAGTTAGCTCATTTATGCGCAATGGAGAGGTTATAAGCGTGAGCGATCCCGTTTGTAAGCGCTTGCGCTTTGTTGCGATTGCGCCACCCGTAGAAGTAAGAACCGATAGTGCACGCGACATGGTACCTACTGTTATTTCACTCGAAACAGCCGTATGGCAAATGGGGCGCTGTGTCGCCACGGTAGATGCCCTACGACTAGGACAGCTCAATCTGTTGAAGCAGGCTTGCGAGGATAAGCTGCACGAGCCATATCGCAAAAAGCTCATCCCCTGCTATGATGCGGTACGAACAACAGCCTTGGATGCTGGTGCCCATGCATTCTTTATCTCTGGCTCTGGCTCAACCATGATTGCTGCGTGTAACTCCTTCAAAGAGGCAAACAATGTCGCGCGCGCAGCCCAAACAAAACATCCTGATGCCTGGGTGCGCGTATTAAAAGCAAGTGCAGCGGGCGTACGAGCCAACTATGCCTCAACTGCTGCGGAGTACACAGGTTGACCTGAGGCATACTGGTGCCGAGGCGTTCTCCGTCGCGGTGTCGTTGTCCTTCGCCTGGGGGTTGCCGTCTGCTCACGTCCGGCAACACGCGGCGCACTGTGTCCAGTAACACGCGGTGTCGCTGTCCTACGCCTTGGAGCCGCAGTCCGCTCACGTCCAGCAACACGCGGCATGCTTTGACTGCCGCCTTCGATAACTTTCAAG
>CAYTTI010000068.1:0-6181 GCA_964440675.1 uncultured Coriobacteriaceae bacterium | reverse complement strand
TACTGGCTTGTCCATGGTACGGCTCCTTCTGCTGGTCTCTACCAAACAGGTACCAACTCTTGGACCTATGTGCTTTCTGCCGGCTACGTGCTGCGTGGAACGTATACGACCTCTTCTGGACATGTATACGTAGCTGACAACGACGGTCTTATCACATCGGGTCTCTAATTAACTCCGCTGGTTGAGCACTGAGCGACACGGGTTTTTCTGAGTCCGCTGGCTGAGTAGTACGAGCCTCCGGGCCCGCTAAGGAGCACAGATCTCTGATGGAGGAATGTATGCAAGCAGTAGATTTGAGCACGTCGGGTGTTGATGCAAGTACCGCCCGTATTCTTCTGAATGCAGCACCCCCGGTGCTAGTTGAGCGGGCGCTGGCAAACGGCGAGGGGACGCTTTCAAGCACCGGTGCGCTCTGTATCAACACAGGTGAATATACTGGCCGTTCTCCTAATGACCGTTTTATTGTCGATACACCTGATGTTCACGATGCAATAGCGTGGGGAACCGTTAATGTTCCCATTTCGGCAGATCACTACAGCGTTATACGTGCAAAGGTTGCTGGCTACTTGTCAGCACTCGGTGAGCTGTATGTGGAGCAGGTGTATGTAGGGGCCGACAAGCGTCACGCGCGCAAGCTGCGCATTATTTGCGAGCAGGCAACACAGGCCTTATTCGTACACGATCTGTTCATCGGCTTGGGCGAGGGTGAAGCAGAGCTCTTTGGAGAGCCAGATTTTACGGTTCTCGCTGCTCCTGGTTGTACCTGCGATCCGCTCTCCGACGGTACGAATTCTGAGGCCGCCGTTATCATTAACTTTGCTGACCGGACGATTGTTGTGTGTGGCACAGGCTATTCTGGTGAGATTAAAAAGGCCGTTTTCAGCGTCATGAACTATCTTTTGGTAGTTGAGGACGATGTGCTGCCGATGCACTGCTCTGCCAACATGGATCCTGAAAGCCATGAAACAGCAGTTTTCTTTGGGCTTTCGGGTACGGGTAAAACCACACTTTCTGCCGATGAGCAACGCCGTCTCATTGGTGATGATGAGCACGGTTGGACAGAGGATGGTGTCTTTAACTTCGAGGGTGGGTGTTACGCAAAAACCATTGCGATAACTCCCGAGACCGAGCCTCAAATCTATAACGCCATCCGTTTTGGTGCGGTTATGGAAAATGTTGCCGTTGATCCGGTATGCCGCGAACCCGATTACTTTGACAGTACGCTGACAGAAAATGGCCGTGTGGGCTACGACATCTCCTATATTGATAACTCGGTGCCTGACGGGATGGGCGGCATTCCTGGTGCTGTGATTTTTTTGACCGCCGATGCCTTTGGGGTGCTTCCCCCGGTATCACGCTTAAGCCGCAATGCGGCAATGTATCAGTTTGTTGCTGGCTTTACCTCTAAGGTTGCAGGAACCGAGCGCGGCATCGTTGAGCCCGTGCCAACATTTTCTACTTTGTTTGGCGAGCCCTTTATGCCGCTGCAGCCGTCGGTATATGCGAAGATGCTCGGCGAGCGCCTGGACAAGCACGGCACGCGCGTGTACCTCATTAACACGGGTTGGACAGGTGGCCCCTATGGCGTGGGCAGCCGCATTAAGCTTTCCTACACACGCGCTATGGTGAGTGCTGTTTTGAACGCTACGATCGAGGACGCTGAGTTCACTCACAACGATATGTTTAACCTCGACGTACCGCTGAGCTGTCCTAATGTCCCCTCAGAGCTTTTGGATCCACGCTCTACCTGGCAGGATAAGGATGCCTACGATCGCCAAGCCTTCAAGCTTGCTCGTATGTTTGAGCAGAACTGCGCGAAGAAGTATCCCTATCTCGCAGAAGAGGTGCGCAAGGCAGGTCCTCACGCAGGTTAAGGATAAATAAAGGTTAAGGTTGAGGACAAGGGTTAAGGATAAACAAGGGTCAAGACGAAAAAGGGGTCGCTGCGTCCGACCCCTTTTTTCTGTGTGCTATGTCGCCTACTTGCTCCGTCGTGCTGTCTGCCCGCCGTGCCGCCTACTTGTCCTGTGCACCTACTTGCTCGGTGCATCCGCGATGCTTTGTGCCTGAACGGCGGTAACCGCCACAACACCAACGATGTCCTGTGCAAAGCAGCCGCGTGAGAGATCGTTTACTGGTTTTGCCAAGCCCTGCAGCAAGGGTCCATAGGCTTCCGATTTAGCCAAGCGTTGTACGAGCTTATATCCAATGTTTCCTGCATCGAGGTTCGGGAAGATGAGCACATTTGCGTGACCTGCCACCGATGAACCCGGAGCCTTGGAGGTACCCACACGCACGGAGAGCGCGGCATCAAGCTGCATTTCTCCGTCAACGTGCAGCGTGGGAGCCTTCTCGTGTACAAGGCGTACCGCCTCTTGAACCTTTTCAACCCATTCACCTTTTGCTGAACCCCTGGTGGAGTAGGAGAGCATAGCAATGTGAGGCTCAGTTCCCATAAAGTTGCGCCATGACTGCCCAGAAGAAATAGCGATCTCTGCAAGTTGCTCTGCAGTGGGATATTCGTTAAGACCGATATCGGCAAAGATAAAGGTACCGTTCTCGCCCAAGCTACAGTTGGGAACACACTGGATCATCCATCCCGACACCAACTTGGTGCCAGGAGCTGTTTTGATTATTTGAAGTGCAGGACGTAAGGTGTCCGCAGTGTAGTGACAGGCACCCGATACCAAACCATCAGCATCACCCAGCTGTACCATCATGGTGCCAAAGTAATTTGGATCACGCAGCTGAGCGCGGGCATCCTCAATCGTTACGCCCTTTTTTGCACGGATGGCAGCAAAGGCTGCAGCGTAGTGTTCAAATTTATCTGAGCTGCTTGGGTCGATAACCTTGCATCCGTCAACTTGTACAACATTAGGATCGCCCAGTAAAACAACATCAGCAATATTCTCCTCGACGATTTGACGCGCTGCAACCTGCACGCGGTTGTCGTAGCCTTCGGGGAGAACGATGGTCTTACGTTGAGAGGCGGCACGCGACTTAATGTATTCGAGAAACTCGCTCAACGTTTTTACCCCCTTGTAGAGTAGTTATATACATTTGCGTACATCCGTCCCCGCTTATACATCTGTATTCGTATACGCCTGTACCCGTTTATACATCTGTACCCGCTTGAAAAACGGTATTTTCGCTCATGCTGTATCTACATGATGCTATATGATTATTCGGCTTGCGGTACGATTGTATAATTCTAACAATCTTTACGATTTTTGTCACACTTTAACTTACTCAAGCACGTCTCACATTTTCTGACGATCTAACGATGAAAGGTGGCATAGGTATGGCCATATACACAGGTCTCCCACAAGGGTTCAGTGCTTCATCCTACGATGCCGTGGTTGTAGGGGCGGGTCTTGCAGGATCGGTGTGTGCGCGCGAGCTTGCCGAGCAGCTTCACTGGCACGTCGCCGTGCTTGAGCGCAGAGCCTTCGTTGCGGGTAATGCCTACGATCACGTGGATGATGCAGGGATTCTCATTCATGAATATGGCCCACACATCTACCACACCACGAGCGCAAGGGTACACGAATATCTCTCCCGCTTTACCGAGTGGCTCGACTATCAGCACAAGGTACTGGCCAATGTTCATGGCACCTTGATGCCCGTTCCCTTTAACCATACGAGCTTGAAACTTGCCTTTGGCGAGACGCGTGGTGAAAAACTCTATCTCAAGCTCGTAGAGGCGTTTGGACAGGATTGTAAGGTACCCATCATGGAGCTGCGCGAGCAGCCCGACCGCGACCTTCATGAGCTTGCGGACTACGTTTACGAGAACATCTTCTTGCACTACAGCATGAAACAGTGGGGAAAGGCTCCAGACGAAATAGACCCGTCAGTAACGGGGCGTGTGCCGGTATTTATTGGAGACGACGACCGCTACTTCCCTCAGGCACCGTATCAGGGTATGCCCAAGTACGGCTACACTGCTCTGGTTGAGAACATGCTCACGCTTGAGGGTATAGACGAAGGTGGTATAGACGTATTCCTCGAAGTTGATGCATTGGACCTGCTGGATGTTTCAGGGGACTGCGTATGCATAGGTGGCTCACCCTATGGCGGCACTGTCATTTATACCGGTGCTATCGATGAGCTCTTTGGTGCAGATTTGGGTCATTTGCCGTACCGTACCCTGGATATGCAGTTTGAAACCCTGCCACAGGATAGCTTTCAGCCGGTTGCTACGGTTAACTACACGACAAGCGAGGACTTTACGCGCATCACCGAGTTCAAGCATATGACCGGCCAGGTGAAAGATGGCATCACTACGATCATGCGCGAATACCCTCTGGCATATCAGCCGGGGACGGGTCAGACGCCCTACTACGCCATAATCGAGCAGGAAAACATTGCGCTCTATGAGAGCTACCGTGAGCGCGCTCGATCGTTGAACAATTTGCTGCTGGTAGGACGTCTCGCGGAGTATCGCTACTACGATATGGATGGTGTGGTAGATTCTGCTCTGAAACTTGCGCAGGAAATTATTACCAATACATAGCGGGCACATCACGAGCGCAGAGTGGGCACAGAGCGCAGAGCGGGTGTATAGCGGGAACAGAGCGTGCATAGCGCGCACAGAGCGGGTGCGCCTACTACTTGGAGGCTTTACGGTGGACAGCTTTGCGGCAGACAGTTCTGAGACGGATCGCTCTCAAGTGAACACTACCATTAGCTTTGGTGTTCCCTGCTATAACTCGGCGGCATATATGGATGCCTGTATCTCTTCTATTCTTAAGGGCTGTGAGTTTGCCCCAGATGTACAGGTCATTATTGTCGATGACGGCTCGCAAGGCGATGAAACCCCAGATTTGGCAGATGAGTGGGCACGACGATATCCCCAGCATGTTAAGGTTATCCATCAAGAAAATGGGGGTCATGGCTGCGCGGTCCTTGCGGCAATTGCCGCAGCAGATGGAGCCTACTTCAAAATAATCGATTCAGATGACTGGGTAGGGGCGGGAGCGCTGCGTGCCTTGCTCTATCAGCTACGTCGTATGCTCGAACGTGAACAAGCGGTCGATTTAATCATCACAAACTATGTGTACGAACACGCGGCCGACAACACATCCAAAACGATTGACTTTCGCAATGTGCTGCCACGGGGCAAGGTCATCGGCTGGGATCGCATGGGCTTTTTTGGGCCGGGACAGTACCTCATGATGCATGCGCTTACCTATCGCACAGCACTGTTGCGTGCAGGTAGCATCCCTATGCCAGCCCATACCTTTTACGTGGATAACATCTACGCCTATATACCCTTGCCACGTGTGAGTACCATCTATTATTTAGACGTGGATCTCTACCACTACTACATAGGACGCCCCGACCAATCCGTCAATGAGCAGGTGGTTATTCAGCACATCGACCAGCAACTTCGTGTATCGCGGATAATGCTGCGTGCCTACCATCTCTACGATGAGGTCGAGAGCGTCAAGCTACGTAATTACATGCTGAACTATCTCTCGCTCATGATGGCAACAACATCTGTCTATGTGCGTCTATCGAACGATGCAGCCGACAGAGCTGCCTGTGATGCGCTTTGGCAGGAGTTCAAAGAGTTTGATAGCAAGATGTACCACACGGTACGCAACAGCGTATTTGGAGCAGCAACCAACCTACCTACTAAGGTTGGAGATTGCCTAACTCTGTGGCTGTATCGCCAGGCGCGCAAGATATTCAAGTTTAATTAGCGCACCATTATGAGCGCGCCATTTTGGGGCGACTGTTGTATGTCTGTCCCGCCAACCCGTCTGCCCCGCCAACCGAGTTTTAGGGCAAGTTACGGGCGGCAGCTACAAGCCGCGGGCGTCGTGCTGCATGTCGCTACAAGTCGCGGGCGGCAATGTAGCCATAGCCAGATGTAGCCTGTTTGACACCCTGCACAATGGCACACTCAAGCGCTTTCGTTGCCAGTACACCCACAACATCTACAGGTGCTACAAGCTCTCCCGTTGCCATAACAAACACGGCGTCTCCGTCGTTTGTAGTATGGGTCGGCCGAATAGCGTGCGCGTAGGCATCTGCAGCTATTTGAGCGACTTTGAGCGCCTGTGCCTTCGTGAGGCTCGCATTCGTAACTACACAGGATATGGTCGTATTAGTTCGGGTGGCATTTGGTTGAGCCGCGCTTGGTTGGGTCGCGCTGGTTCGCTTGAGCGGCATC
>CAYTTI010000067.1:1721-6379 GCA_964440675.1 uncultured Coriobacteriaceae bacterium | reverse complement strand
GTCACGGTATCTCGTGATACCAGTAGATGCAGTGTCTTGTGATACCAGTTTGCGCGACAGGAAGCACCTATGTGGCGGGCAACATGTGTGCATGTACCAGCGATGCGCGTATGGCAAACAACGTGTATGCGTGTACCGACAGCGTGTGCGCGTGTATATGGCAGGCGACGTGCGTGCATGTATCCGCTACCCACCTACATGCCGCGTGTTGCATACACTGCTTCGTCCTGCCACAGAACAACATGTCCTTGGTCACGTGTTTGTGCTACATCGATGATCCGCTGATTGGAAGAGCCTCGAAACCTCAGTGTGATGTCCTTTAAGTCCTGCTCAAAACGTCCATCCACAACAACATCAACACGTGGCAACAACTCATCGAGCACAGGCGTTGCGGCTCGACAGGAATGGTCGTGGAGCTCCTCCCAGGTAAAGCCCGTATACAGCCAAATGCTCTTGTTGGGATAGCGTGCACGAACGCAGGTGATAACTTCCAGTATGTCGCTTTGGTTTTCGGGCTCTAAGGGCTCACCCCCTAGAAGAGTGAGCCCGGTTATATAGTACGGGGCAAGGCTGGTAACAATCTGCTTAAGCGTTGCATCGGAAAAGCGCTTGCCCGCAGCAAAGGACCATGCCTCCTCATTGAAACAGAAGGGACAGCGATGCCTGCAGCCCGACACAAACAGCGAGGTGCGAACTCCTGGACCGTTCGCGATGTCGTAGTACTTAATTTCAGCGTAGTTCATAACAAAGTGGCGTCGTTTCTCACAAACTGAACAACGAGTCTACCGTGCAACACGCGGTCGCTACCGACGCAACCACGCAGTTGCTACAGGTGCAGCACGCGGTCACGAATCTCTTCGGTACGACCCTGATTCCAATACTGTGTACCAATATAGCCACAGGTTCTCCGTGCAACATTCATCGTAGACTGATCGCGGTTACCACAGCTGGGGCACTCCCACACGAGCTTGCCGTCATCATCCACAATGGCTATCTCACCGTCGAAACCACACTTCTGACAGTAGTCGCTCTTGGTGTTAAGCTCGGCATACATGATGTTCTCGTAGATATACTGCATAACCAGCACAACTGCCTCAAGGTTATCCTGCATGTCGGGAACTTCCACGTACGAAATTGCCCCGCCAGGCGACAGACGCTGGAATTGGCTTTCAAAGCCAAGCTTCGTAAAGGCATCGATCTTTTCGGTAACATGGACGTGATAGCTGTTCGTAATGTATCCCTTATCGGTAACACCAGGAACTATTCCAAAGCGCTGTTGTAGGCATTTCGCAAACTTATAGGTTGTCGACTCGAGCGGTGTGCCATAGAGCGAGTAATCGATGTCCTCTGCAGCCTTCCACTCGTTACACTTGTCGTTCATGTACTGCATGAGCTTAAGCGCAAAGGGTGTCCCCTTTTCGTCGGTATGGCTGGCACCCGTCATGTAACGAACACACTCGTACAATCCTGCATAGCCTAGACTGATGGTGGAATAGCCTCCATAGAGCAGCTTGTCGATCGTCTCGCCCTTGTCAAGGCGTGCCAAGGCACCATACTGCCAAAGGATAGGAGCCGCGTCCGAGGTGGTTCCCAGCAAACGCTCATGACGGCAGCGCAGGGCACGGTGGCACAAATCCAGACGCTCATCGAGTATGCGCCAAAAGGCATCCATATCCTTCTCAGAAGATAGCGCTACATCGGGCAGGTTGAGCGTTACCACGCCTTGGTTAAAGCGGCCGTAGTACTTGGGTGTATCCGGCTCATAGTTCTTCGCACGGGCAACATTGTTGAAGCCATTACCCGAACGATCTGGTGTCAAGAAGGAACGGCATCCCATACAGGTATAGCAGTCGCCGTTGCCTTCCGTCTCACCCTTGGACAGCTTATATTCGCGCATCTTCTTCTCGGAGATGTAGTCGGGCACCATCCGCTTGGCGGTGCACTTCGCAGCAAGCTGGGTGAGATAAAAGTAAGGCGAGCCTTCGCGTACGTTATCTTCCTCGAGCACATACACCAGCTTGGGGAATGCAGGCGTAATCCATACGCCCTTCTCGTTTTTCACGCCCTCATAACGTTGACGCAGGGTTTCTTCGATAATGAGCGCAAGATCGGCCTTTTCTTGCTCTGAGCGCGCCTCGCCCAAGTACATGGATACCGTCACAAAGGGTGCCTGACCGTTAGTAGTCATAAGTGTGACAACCTGGTACTGAATGGTTTGTACGCCCCTGCGCACCTCATCACGCAACCGTTCCTCAACAATCTGCGAGAGCTGGGCAGCATCGGGCTCGATACCCACAATGTTGAACTCATCGATAACCTGGCGACGGATGCGCTGACGGCTCACATCAACAAAGGGTGCGAGGTGTGCCAAAGAGATCGACTGTCCTCCATACTGACAGCTCGCAACCTGAGCAATGATTTGAGTTGCAATGTTACAGGCAGTCGAGAAGCTATGGGGCTTTTCGATCATGGTGCCCGAGATGACGGTGCCGTTTTGCAGCATGTCATCGAGGTTGACCAGATCACAGTTATGCATGTGCTGTGCAAAGTAGTCCGAATCGTGGAAGTGGATGATGCCCTCGTTGTGTGCCCGCACCACGTCTTCCGGCAACAGGAGGCGCATGGTAAGGTCCTTGGACACCTCACCAGCCATGTAGTCGCGCTGTACCGAATTAACCGTTGGGTTCTTGTTGGAGTTCTCCTGCTTCACATCCTCGTTATTGCACTCAATCAGCGCAAGGATTTTGTCGTCGGTTGTATTCTTCGTACGCTTAAGACTCTGTACGTAGCGATAGATGATGTACCTGCGAGCAACCTCATAATGGTTGAGTGCCATGATTTCATCTTCAACCATGTCCTGAATCTCTTCAACCGTAACGGTATGCCCAGCAGCGCGACAACGATCGGCAACATTTTCGCTCGCATAGACAATTTGGCGCTCTGACAGGCGCTCGCCTGCCTCGACCTCTTTGTTGGCACCCGCAATAGCCTGTTGAATCTTGGAAATATCGAACAATACCTCAGAGCCATTACGCTTGATAATCTTCATATCGCTCCCTCACTTTGCAACATTGGTAATGAGTTGCTCATGGCCGCTCACAGCCGCCCACGACTACTCATGGCCGCTCACAGCCGCCCATGACTGCAGTGCACTCACGGCTGCAGCGCACTCATGAGACTGCAACGCACTCATAACTGCAGCACGCTCATAACCACAGGTAAAAGGCTGTAGATAACCACAATACAAACCTGTCCATAACCACAACATTTACATTCGTTTAATAGATACCAGCACAATATATTGTGGTTTCTCGAGATTGAGATCGAATCTGTGAGCTGTTCATAAAATAAACGCAAACATGGACAGAAGCTTTCCTGCACGGTTTCCTGCGTCGCTGAGGTTGAAAATTCGGAGGTTTTCTACCTCGCTGAGGTTGAAAATCAAGAGGTTTCCTGCGCACAGGCACGCTATGATGAAGGATTAGAGAATAGATAATTCTGTTCAATCCATACGCGGAAAGTGTAAGCACGTACATTCCGAGAGGAAGATTCATGCCCAACGAGAGAAGTTTTGCAGAGGCACTGCGCAGGAGCAATGCCATTCGTGAGGACTTGGCGATACACCCAGAAAAGTATCGCATGCTCACGGGAGACCGACCAACCGGACGCCTTCATTTAGGACACTATTTTGGAACGCTCAAGGGTCGGGTTGAGATGCAAAACCAGGGCATCCCAACAAGCATTCTTATTGCCGACTACCAAGTTATTACCGACCGCGATACAACCGAAAACATCAACGACAACGTTGTCAATATGATCATCGACTACCTTGCAGCAGGTATCGATCCAAAAAAGACCATGATATACGTGCACTCGGCAGTACCTGAGTGCAACCAGCTAATGCTCCCCTTCCTCTCATTGGTAAGTGAAGCGGAGCTTAAGCGTAACCCTACGGTAAAGGCAGAACAAGAGGCATCGGGCCACACACTGACCGGATTGCTTTTGACCTATCCCGTACACCAAGCTTGCGACATTCTGTTCTGCAAAGGAAACGTCGTGCCGGTAGGGCGCGATCAGCTCCCTCACATTGAGCTCACGAGAACCATTGCTCGACGTTTTAACGAGCGCTATGCAGAGGTTTTCCCCGAACCCGAAGGTGTACTGTCCTCAGAGGAGATGCTTCCCGGGCTCGACGGCAGAAAGATGTCCAAGAGTTACGGCAATGCAATCTCAATCAGCATGACTGCAGAAGAGACGGCGAAGGTCATAAGGAAGTCCCGTACCGACTCCGAGCGCCACATCACCTTTGATCCTGAGGCGCGCCCTGGTGTCTCCGCCCTGCTCGCCACAGCTGCTGTGTGCACCGGACGTTCTGAGGTCGAGATTGCCGCAGAAATTGGTGACAGCGGCGCAGGAGCACTGAAAGCCTATGTAACCCAGGCGGTCAACGACTACTTCGCCCCCATACGCAGACGCAGGGAGGAGCTTGCGCGCGACATACCCTACGTGCTCGACGTGCTCCACGAGGGAAACGAGCAGGCACGCGCCATTGCCCGAGCAACGCTTGATGAGGTGCGCGAAGCAATGGGCATGGTGTACTAGGGCATGGCGCGCCAGGCCAGTACGGTGCACTAGGCCGGCTCGTTGAGGCGTGTTCA
>CAYTTI010000067.1:1500-1711 GCA_964440675.1 uncultured Coriobacteriaceae bacterium | reverse complement strand
GCATGGTGTACTAGGGCATAAGAGTCGCAAGCATGACCGCCTTGATGGTGTGCAGGCGATTCTCTGCCTCATCAAAGACGTAGGAGCGATCCGATTCAAACACCTCATCACTCACTTCCATCTCGGTGACCCCGAGGCGCTGTGCGATGTCTGCTGCCACCGTCGTATCGGTATTGTGAAAGCTCGGTAAGCAGTGCAAAAAGATTGCGTT
>CAYTTI010000067.1:0-1490 GCA_964440675.1 uncultured Coriobacteriaceae bacterium | reverse complement strand
TTGGATGCGCTTTTCCCAAAGCTCGGTAGGCTCCCCCATTGAAAGCCAGATGTCGGTATAGATAACGGTGCTGTGAGCCACCGCTGCTTGAACATCTTCGGTAAGCGTAATGCTTGACCCTGTTTGCTCGGCAATCTGGCGACAGGTTGCAACAAGGGCTGCTGAGGGCATGCGTGAGGCAGGACCGCAGGCCACAAAATCCAAGCCAAGCTTGGAGCAGACCACCATAAGCGAGTTGGCCACGTTATTAGCCGCGTCTCCCATAAAGGTAATCTTGTTACCCGAAAGCTCACCGAATACCTCACGAATCGTAAGCATGTCGGCAAGCATTTGAGTGGGATGAAACTCGGTGGTGAGCCCATTCCATACCGGTACGTCTGAATACTCCGCTAAACATTGCACGATTTCTTGCCCAAAGCCACGATACTCGATGCCATCGAACATGCGGGAGAGCACGCGAGCAGTATCTGCAACCGACTCCTTCGATCCGAGCTGCGAGGAACCAGGTCCTATGTAGGTTGAGCCCATGCCCAGGTCGTGAGCAGCAACTTCAAAGGCACAGCGGGTACGCGTTGAGGTTTTTTCAAAGATAAGGGCGATGTTCATGCCTTCCAGGTAAGCATGAGGCACACGCCGCTGCTTCAGACCTTTGAGTTCGGCAGACAAATCGATAAGATAGCGAATTTCATCGGGGCTAAAGTCGAGTAGGGTAAGGAAGTCGCGTCCTTGAAGCTTGCATCTTTGAAGCTCGCGTCCTTGAAGCCTGCCGTCCATACATCCTCCCTTGTGGTCTTTTGTACAAAGTGTACGTCATATGCAGCAGGGAGCAAGACACTTCATGCTCGAACAGTCCTGACTCGTACGAAGGTGCCCAAAACGGCACCTTCGACTCGTGCGAAACATTGCTTCGCTCCTGCAAACAATTACAATATCTCTGTGTCACATCCTGCAAAACAAGCGCGCTGCACCACCGACAGGGATCACACTCATCTGCGACCAGCGCAGTGGCACGTCTCGCTATGAAAGGAATCGCTCCGTGGACCCCGCAGCACCGCTCGATGGCAAAAAAATCCCCTTGCCACTCAAGATATTTGGCGTTCTGGCCATCATCGTGGGCCTTACGACGCTACCCATCTTAGCACTTAGCGTTTTTACCTTGGTGATTCTCTTTCGGCAGGGCCAGCTCAGCGGCGATTCCATCATGACCAATATCATCTACATCAGCATGCTGAGTCTTTTGGCCATCATTGCGCTCACCCTGATCGTCTTTGGTATTCGCATGCTCCGCAATAAGCGGCGGGGTGTTCGCATTGCCGTCGAGCTGCTTGTTGTCCTGATCGTCGGGGTGCTGGTGTGCAATACCATGCTATATGGCATCAGCCCGCATAACATTTCCTACGGCATCATCCTTGTTTTCCTCATTGCACTTTCGAGTTATATCGACCCTTCGCTTGCCGAGGAGCGAGAGCTGCAGCGCAAGCTCCGAAAAA
>CAYTTI010000066.1:0-6476 GCA_964440675.1 uncultured Coriobacteriaceae bacterium | reverse complement strand
TGCTTGATGGTCTCACCCGTTCTGCGCTCAGTCGCCTCACCTGTTCTTCGCTCAGTCGCCTTTCCCTGTCTGTACTCGGTAGCATCGCTTTTTCTGTACTCAGTAGCCTGCGTAATCTCATTCCAACTGAGAACCGTATCGACATGTGCCCGTGTCGCACGTGATCGCAAGGATCCAGATATCTTATCTGCTACAAATACTGTTTGTAGGGCATGTCCATCCCCTTTGCATGCCGCAGCAAGATTAATCGCCTCAACATCGTCTAGCGGAGCAAATATAAGAACCGAGATTTCACCTGGGGTGCTACATAGCAAGGCATGACGCAGAGCACAAGCACTCGTAAAATGAATGCATACCCCTAATATATCGAGAAGAGCTACGGCTTTTTCTGCCCGTTCTCGATTCGTGTCCGTGGAGCACGTAAACCATTTCATGCTATTCGTCCTCACTATTTTGTTCATCGTCTTGCTCGGTGCTTTGTGGTAGAACCTCAGAAGGTGCCTCCTGATAGGTCGAGCTGGTCTGCTGATCCGGAATAGACTCAACATCTGCGGCGGGCATCACCAAGCGCAGGGTGCCACTGCTGCTCGCGCTCAACACGTCTGCAACGTTTTCAGGCAATACTGCAATGGAAATCGACTGAGATGATGAGCTGAGACCTGTAGACGAACTCGCCACGGACAGCACCACTATGTTGGGGGCGACTACCTGCGAGCTGTCATTCTCAACGCGATACCCCACCACATGTGCTCCTGGCTCAATATCAACCGGAAGACCAAGATCGGCCGTCGCGCTCAAGGCGAGAGCAACATATCCCGATGGAATATCCGCTTCGTTGCTAGACGCACGCAGATGCAAGCTCGTAAACGGTGATCCAGAGGCTATGGGAGCACTGAGCGTGCTGCCAACGACGTCGTCAAGTGCGGTATAAGCTCCCTCGGGGGTTAAATCTACCAACCATTCGCGCATGTCAACATCAGAACTGCTTACTACCTCCCCCGACTCGAGTGTCTTGTTTGCAACAGCGAGCTCTACAACCTCGCCCCCGTACTGTGCAAGCAATTCAGAGCGGGCAGCATCCGCTTCCTTACGCACTCCCTGGGCATAGAGTGCAAAGGAAAGGCCAACAATGCCCGCAGCGATACCTGCTATAGCTATGCGCACTTTGCGCTGCATACAAGCTCCTGTCCTTAAGAGATGCTCTTGTACTTGTCGTCGTGGTTGTTTGTCGTCGTAGTTGTGGCCATGTACTGCCCGATAACAGGTTGTGCATGGTTCACATCGCCAGCTTTGTGATCCGCGTTGCCAGCTTTGTGGTTCGCATCGCCCCAACGGCACCGTGACCCACATCGCCAGCTTTGTGCTTCGCATCACCAATTCTGAAGAGCATGAGATTGCTGCAGCGGCAAATAGTTGGAAAACCTCGCGCAGCATATGCAGAGATCTTGCAAGCCTTTGACACGGGCACACACCGTACGAGCTCACGGGCGCACTCACCATCAAAACTAATTGAGCATGTTCTTGAGAAGGATTGAGCCCTGCAACACATCAGCACATCAACACGGCTCTGCAGTACATCAACACATCAAAATTGCGTCTCTAACAGGACGTGCAATCTACCAGTTCATCGGATTCGTTCTTTTGCTCGAACGTATTGTGCCTATGCCCATCGGATTTATGCTTTTGCTCGGGCGTATGACCTATCGCTATATCAAGCGTAACGTCAGCTGTTATGCTTTGGTAACAGAGCTGTTGTTGTCTGACGCTCATTCATCGTTGGATTGTGTCACATCCGTAGCTTTGTATGCATAACCATGAAATCCATGTCACGGGGAGGCTCTCAATGTTTGACCCGAAACACACCTGTATGTCCCGCCGCCAAATCCTTGCCATGTCGGGAATCGCACTTACAAGTCTCAGCTCGCTCACCGCCTGTTCGAGTAATCAAGTGAAGTCAGAGGAAACAGGTACAAGCGAAGGCTCAAACACAGGCAATGACAATGCGCGCACCACACTCGTTGTAGGTATGGAGCTGGCCTATCCACCCTTCGAGACCAAAGACGATAGCGGCAATCCCACCGGCGTCTCGGTAAGCTTTATGCAGGACTTCGCCAGTGAGTATGGCTATAGCCTCGACATCCAAGACATGGGTTTCGACGGCCTCATTCCGGCGCTCCAAACTGGTCTTGCCGACTGCGTTATGAGCTCAATTACCATCACCGAAGAACGCTCAGAGCAGGTGGACTTCACCGACCCCTATGCGGTGGCTCAGCTCGCAATTTTAGCCAACGCTAACTCGGGTATCTCCTCTATCGATGATCTCAACCAGCAAGGCATGACGGTTGCCGTAAAGACAGGATCCACCGGTGATACCTACGCCACTAACAACCTCACAAACGCCGAAATCTTACGATTAGCCGACGAAAGTGCCTGCGTAACCGAAATAGTACAGGGACGCGCGGATGGTTTTTTGTACGACCAACTCACCATCTATCGCAATCACGAGTCGAACCCCGATACCACAGAAGCCGTGTTCATACCTTTCCAGGACGCTGAATATTGGGGTATTGCCGTACAAAAGGGTGATGATGAGCTACGCGAACAACTGAACGAGTTCATCGCCCAGAGTAAGGAATCGGGAGAGTTTGACCGTCTTACCGAGGAATATCTTGCGAGCGAAAAGGCTGCCTTTGATGAGTTGGGATTTCGCTGGTTCTTCGATTTTGAGGATGAAAGTTCAGAGGATTCCTAAATGAGAAATCCCTTCGTAGCAGAGTCTAACGGGCGTGCCAGCTTAATACAAATTGCTATGAGCTACCTTGTGGTGTGTACACTCATGGTGGCCATCTTTTGGCTTGCACTTGCCATGGTAGGCATCACGCTCGACTTTAGCTTTGTTGCTCAGTACCCCATACGCATCACCGACGGCTTTGTGCTTACGATACAAATCTCTCTTGGCAGCCTCATAGGTAGTCTCGTTATAGGGATACCCGTTGCACTGTTACAGCGCAGCCGTATCCTACCGCTGCGCTGCCTGTGCAGTCTCTACGTTCGCATCATTCGCGGAACACCACTCTTAGCCCAAATCTATCTCTTTTTCTACATCGTAGGAACAGCCCTCGGCGTACGCAGCAGACTTATGGCAGGCATCATTATCCTTTCGGTTTTTTCTGGGTCCTACATTGCGGAGATTGTTCGCGGCAATCTCAATGCGCTCGATGCTGGACAGCTTGAAGCTGCACGAGCGGTAGGCTTTACGCGTACACAAACCATCCGTTACGTTGTGATACCGCAGCTTGTATCTAAGACACTGCCCGCACTGACGGGACAGTTCGCAAGCATCATAAAGGATTCTTCATTGTTGTCTGTTATTGCAGTGGTAGAGCTCACCCAGACCATGCAAGAAATTAGCTCGCAAACCTTCAATCTGTTTGGAACCTACTTGGTTTTGTCGGGACTCTATCTGTGTCTAACACTTCCTTTGATGTTTGTAAGCTCGTGGTTTGAAAGAAGGCTCACCTATGCTCATTGAGATTGAGAGCCTCACCCATCGCTTTGATGACGTCACGGTGCTTAACAACATTTGCTTTTCAGACGACATACACACACTCGCCATTATTGGACCGTCCGGTGAGGGCAAATCGACCCTGTTGCGCATACTCGCAGGACTGCTTGTTCCCACGCAAGGAAGCGTCCGCATCGATGGGCAGGAAGTACCCACTGATGAAGCGGCACGTACCCGCTACCGTGCTTCACTGGGCTTTGTGTTTCAGGACGGCGGACTTTTTCAACACCTCTCTGCACGAGAAAATGTTGCGCTACCTCTGCGCGTTGTACATGGTATGGAAGAAGGTAAGGCCGAGCACTATGCCATGGAATTGCTCGAGCGTTTTGGCCTTGCACAGGAAGCCGACAAACTCCCGGTACAGCTTTCGGGTGGACAGCGCCAGCGCGTAGCAATCGTGAGGGCAGTTGCCCCGCGACCACACATGCTCCTGCTCGACGAGCCCACCAGTGCGCTCGATCCTGAGTACACCAACGAAGTCCTTGATCTTTTAAGAGACCTTAAGGAGGAAGGTACCCAGTTCATCACAGTAACTCACGAAATGGGGTTTGCGCGTCATGCCTGCGATAAGGTAGCATGCTTATATGCAGGGCAACTCTTGGAGTACGGACCAAGCGAACAGGTTTTTTCAAACCCTGCCTCCCCTGAGCTCCAACGATTTCTCGGCAGACTCTTGGAATGGAGTCTCTAACAATACGAACCAGAAGGCACTATGTGTATGCGAGAAAGGATGGCTATGCTGGGATTTTTGTATGAGTCGAATGAATGGTCAGATCACAAACTTGCAAACGAACTCAAACAATTAGCTTGTCCTGTAGAGATGATCGATCTCGCGCACGAAGATATCGATCGTGCCTTGGACTGTGAAATGTTGGTGAGTCGCATCTTTGCAAGCGCAGTGTTTCGTGATCATGAAATTGCGCACGAGCGCATGGCTCGCCTCATCCCGGAAGCTGAAAGCCGCAACATACCCCTTGTGAACAGCGGAAAAGCGCACTTCATCGAGATCAGCAAACAAACCGCAGTACAGGAGTTGGAACGCCTCGGGCTCGACGCCCCGAGCGTGCAGGCACTCGGCACTCCTCAAGAGCTTGCCTCGGCAGAATTAAGCTACCCCTGCATCATCAAACCTAACTGTGGCGGACGTACGACCTATACCGCCATCGTGCGCTCAGATACAGAGCGTTCCGAATTTCTTGCTCGTGTTCCAGAATTAATCTTTATCGTCGAGGACTACATCGAGCCAGAGCAGGGCTATATTACGCGCATCGAGATAGTGGACAGTGTTCCCGCGCTTATTGTTAAGCGCAGTATTGCAGATGGCGGGCTGTCAGGCTACCACGTTGGATCAACGTATCAGTCGTATGAGGACTGCGCACAATACATTCGTGATGCAGCTGAGCAGGCAGCAAAGGGGCTCGAGTTTATCTTTGGTAGCTTTGACGTCATTGAGAATTCCGGGCGCGCCTGGATAATCGATGCTAACTCGGTATCGAATATATCTGAAAATCTCACGGGAATCTTACAGTTTGACCTCATGCGTGCACATGCAGAAGGTATCGCACGCATATGGAATAAGTTGCAAGATTAGCTCCGGGCGCTACCGCGCTCACGCTACAGCACTACATCAGGGTCGAGCTTTTGTGCACTCCGTCGCATCTCGTGCGCGAGTACCTTGTACACATCGAGACGCGCTTGAGTAACAGTGCCTTGTGCACGTGCATGCTGCACGGCGCAGCCCGGCTCTGATGTATGCGTACAATCCCTAAACCGACACGCGCGCGCCGCTTCAACAATCTCGGGAAAGGCTTTCGCAAGTCCTTGCTCATGACCCACTAAAGGTAGGCTTCTAAGACCCGGTTCATCTACCACAACCCCTGCACCTGGCAGCTTTATCATGCGACGTGAAACGGTTGTATGGCGACCTGCATCGTCTGTCGCGCGCACGTCTCCAACGGCCAAAACATCTCTACCATATAAGGCGTTCAGCAGGGTCGATTTGCCGGCACCCGACTCCCCCAACATAATCGCTACCTCTCCTTGAGGAAGAAGGTTGCGTACTGCATCGATACCCCAGCGGTATCCACCCACCTTCCCCGCTGTTTCTATGGAGCGTACAAACTCATCGGGAACCTGTTTGCCGGTAACGCAGAGCGCTATGTCGCTTTTGCTCGTTAAGGCATCCTGCAAGCGTTCAAGCTGCGCCACAGCGAGCTCTACACGAGGACATCTGTCGGCCTTCGTCAGCACAACTGCCGGACGAGCCCCACAGTCTAGGGCAATGACTACCGAACGCGCAATGCGGTCGATCAGCAACGGCCGAGTTGAAAGGGGCTGAACCACAAGCACGGTATGAACGTTAGCGGCAAGCGTTTGACGCTCACCGCGGTTTCCACCCCGCCAGCGCGCAATGTCGCTGGTACGCGGGAGCACCTCTTCGAGCAGCATCCCCGCATCATGAGCATTGGTTTTGCGGCACACTACCCAGTCGCCTACCGCTGCTCGCATGTCGGTTTTAAGCGAAGAGAGGCCTTGGCCGTATTCGCAGCGCAAGGTCTGGCTTGTACACGCCACAACAGGAAAGCCCCTGTCGAGACGAACCACACAGCCAAGCTCTATGCCACATAAGGGTAAGCCCTGTGCTTGCAAGCGTGCAGAAGCACGCTCAAAGGCTTCGAGTTGTTTGGGCGTGGGAACTAAATCGTTAAAGCCCGGCAAGGCTTCAAGCTGAGAAGAAGTGAGAGCCATCTCCTGAGTGGGGACGGCTCTTGCAATCCTTCTTCTGCGCAAGGCACGCGATGTACGCTTGCGACCCAAACCCTTACTCCTGACCACGCGCTACGGCAAGCCTGCTGAGCATCTTTTTACAACGCCGTGGCCTCTTAGCTCCCAAATCCTACTCCTGACCACG
>CAYTTI010000065.1:0-6516 GCA_964440675.1 uncultured Coriobacteriaceae bacterium | reverse complement strand
ATGTTGGGCGCTATCGAGTGCTTGTTGAGCTTGGGTGCGAAGATCGCCTCATTACGCGCGCGCTGCTGGTGCAGATTGGCATGTACTTTTTGTTCCCGATTGTGGTAGCAGTGGCACATGCCTCAGTAGCTCTTAACGTGGTAAGCGATATTGTTGGGTTGCTGGTAGGTTATGAGATCGCCACAGCGCTTATAGCAAGCTTCGCATTTATTGTCGTCATCTACGGCATCTACTATCTCGCAACCTACTCAACGGCAAAGCGAGTAATTTTGCGGGCGTAGATAGTGTCTGTGATGCGTAAAGTTCGTGTGATGGTTGCGCCCTTGCTGAGGGCGCAACTTACATATCGCGGGGCGCAGCTCACATACCTGCGCCCTTCATGCATGCACCTACATGTTTGACGGCTGCGAGGGTGCTGTCCAGTCTATAAGGCCAATACCACTTTCCTCAAAGGCGAACTCAAACGCAGAGAGACTACGCGTAGCAATAAGTTCTTCGGGAAAGTCGATATCGCGCAGCATGGCAATCGAGTTGGAGAAGCGCCCAATACTGGCGCAGATATGCGCATCGGTAGACACAATGATTGTGCAGCCCAGCTCAGCACAGCGCTCTGCGATTGTGCGGCACAGCCTCCCACTGGTGGAATTGAAGGTGTGCTCGTTAATCTCAATCATCTTGCCCAAATCGCGAGCGGCAGTTACCACTGCATCTATATCGTAATCAATTTGCATGCGCCCAATATGCCCAAGGGCTAACACCTTGGGCTCACTGAGCGCATTGATATACATCTGTGTGTTCTGCGTCGGCGTACTTGTTTGTACAACAGCAGCATTGTGCAAACTTGCAATGGCATAATCCACCTTCTCGAACACATCATCCTTAAGGCTTGTGGCAGGCTTGGGATGAAAGGTACTTTGCGAAGGTTCAAGCACTATGTCGTGCCCGAACAGCTGCCCGTCGATATCAACAATATCTATCTCACAGCCGCGCATGATGCGCACGCCCATCCATGTGCGTGGCCATACCCTAAAGTTGTGCCACGACTGCAAAACATAGGAGATTTCCTCGGGAGCTGTTGAGGGAAATATCTGAGGACCAAAGTGGTCGGTCGAGCCAAGCAACTCAAGACCAATAGCAGATGCAGCTTGAACATTTTCTGCAATCGTAGAGTAGGCATGTTGTGAAAAGATCGTATGGGTATGCACATCGCACTTGAGCTCAACTATCGCCATAAAAAGACCTCCGTCACGCATATGCGTAGGTAAACTTCGCAAATGCGAAGCGCGCGTAAACTTCGCAGATGCAAACTTTGCTCACATGCTATGCGTAGGTACGCGCAAGTTCTGCCCACGCAGGCATGGAATTGCTTATGGTGTCAAAATCAACGCAGTAGCTCACGCGAACCCAACCTGGCACCCCAAAACTATCTGAGGGCACGGGAAGTAATTCATAGTTGCGCGCTTGGGCGCAAAAAGCTTGCGCATCGTCTTCGAGCGCACGTACCCACAAATAGAAGGCACCGTCGGGCTCTACATACCGATACCCAAGACCCTTGAGGCCACAAGTTAGAGCCTCACGATTCTCTGCATAGGCCTCGACATCTGAGGAAATATCCACACAGGCTGCAATAACGTGCTGAAACAGAGCCGGCGCACACACGTAGCCTAACGCCCGACCAGCACCAGCAATACAAGCCACCAAGCTGTCATGACTGGGATTGCCTGGTGGTACCAGCACCCAGCCTATGCGCTCGCCCGGAAGTGAAAGCGACTTGGAATACGAATAGCACACGATGCTGTACTCGTAGATGCTCGGCACCCAAGGAACCTCTGCCCCGTAGCTAATTTCACGGTAGGGCTCATCGGCAATGAGCTGAATAGGCGTTGTAAGCTGGGTACTCTTCTCGTGTAAAAGCGATGCGAGCGCCTCGAGTGTTTCGCGGGTATACACCACTCCTGTTGGGTTGTTAGGAGAGTTAATGACCACAGCTTTCGTACGAGGCGTGATAGCCGAAGATACGCTTTCGACGTCAATTTGGAAGTTTTCCGGGTTGGCGGGCACCTCTACACAGCGTGC
This sequence comes from uncultured Coriobacteriaceae bacterium, assembly GCA_964440675.1. Classification (GTDB taxonomy): domain Bacteria; phylum Actinomycetota; class Coriobacteriia; order Coriobacteriales; family Atopobiaceae; genus CADBMC01. The sequence continues at coordinate 4,440 of CAYTTI010000065.1, read as the reverse complement.
AGACGCTGCCTCAATAAACACCTTGTACTCGGGGAAATAAGGAGCGATAACAATTACTTCATCGCCTGGGGCACAAAGCGCGCGAAAGCTCATGGCGAGTGAAGCAGCAGCACCGCAGGTGAGATACAAATCGTTTGCTTGTGCGGCATCCCTACCAAAACGACGACGCAGTGAGGTAGCAACGGCATCGCGTACCTCGGGCAGACCACTTGCAGGGGTATAGCCATGCAGCCGTGCGGAAGGCAAGGCCAGTGCCTGCTCTATAGCCTCACGAACGCACGCAGGTGCAGGAACAGAGGGGTTACCCAGTGAAAAGTCGAATACCTTATCGGCTCCAATTTCTGCCTTACGCGCTGCTCCATAGGCGGCTATCTCGCGGATTTCCGACTTAGCAGCGCCATACGCATACATGTCCTCGTTAAATGGCACGTCTATTCCTCTTCTATGAGTTGCCCAGGCTCTACCTCATCGCTGCCCTCAGGCTCGCCAGGTGCAGGCTCGCTAGGTGCAGGCTCGCCAGTCTCGCGCATCGGCTCACTGGTTGCAGCCGCTAACTCGCCAGGTGCAGGCTCGCCGCCCTTAAACGCTTCGGCATGCTCGGCGATATACTCATCCCAGGTACCGTCTAAAAGCGCCTGTACGGCATCACCTTCTACGGTTTCACGTTCGAGCAAAACAGTGGCCATAAGGTCAAGCTGGTCTCTGTGTTCCTCCAAAATATGGCGAGCTCTCACGTGCGCCTCAGTAATTATGCGCGCTACTTCATCATCGATGCGCTTAGCGGTTTCTGCAGAGTAGTTCTGGCGGTTGGTGTAATCACGACCCAAAAACACTTGCTGCTGTGCCTCGCCGAATACCTGCGCTCCCAGCTCATCGCTCATGCCGTAGCGCGTTACCATTTCGCGCGCCAGTTTGGTAGCGCGCTCGAGGTCGTTAGAGGCACCCGTGGTTACATCGTCACAGGCAAGCTCTTCTGCCGTGCGCCCGCCTAGCAAGGTGGCAATTTGGTCGAGCATGACGCCCCGCGTTTGCAGGAAGTGATCTTCCTCGGGCATCTGCAGGGTGTAGCCCAAGGCCTGACCACGACTAATAATCGAAATCTTGTGCACGGGGTCGGCGTTATCCAAAAGATGCCCCACAAGAGCATGACCGCTCTCGTGATAGGCAATTACTTTGCGCTCGGACTCGGTAATAATACGCCCTTTGCGCTCGGGGCCTGCAATAACGCGCTCGATGGCCTCTTCTACCTCATCGTGGCCAACCTGAGTTTTGCGCCGACGAGCTGCAAGCAGCGCTGCTTCATTCATGAGGTTCGCAAGATCAGCCCCCGTAAAGCCAGGTGTAAGCCGTGCCAGTTCCTCAAAGCTGATGGTGTCATCCATCGGCTTACCTTGCGCGTGCACCGTCAAAATCTTCTCACGACCACCGACATCGGGCCTGTCGACAGTTACCTGTCGATCGAAGCGTCCCGGCCGCAACAGAGCCGGGTCTAAAATGTCGGGACGGTTGGTAGCGGCGATCAAGATAACCGTCTCGCTGTCATCAAAGCCATCCATCTCGACCAAGAGCTGGTTTAAGGTTTGCTCGCGCTCGTCGTGCCCACCACCGAGGCCAGCACCGCGATGGCGTCCTACCGCATCAATCTCATCGATGAAAATGATAGAGGGGGCAGCAGACTTTGCTTCCTTGAAAAGATGACGTACGCGACTTGCACCCACGCCAACGAACATCTCAACAAAGTCTGAGCCGGAAATTGAGAAGAAAGGTACACCTGCCTCACCCGCGACGGCTTTCGCCAAAAGCGTTTTACCGGTGCCGGGAGGTCCTACCAACAGCACGCCGCGCGGGATCTTAGCGCCCATTTTTTGATAGCGCTTAGGCTCCGAAAGAAAGTCTTTTACTTCTTGCAGCTCCTCTACCGCTTCGTCGATGCCCGCAACATCGGAAAACTTCGTGGTGGGTCGATCTTCGTCGCTGGTGCGTGCACTCGTTTTCCCAAAGTTCATAGCTTGACCGCTTTGGCCTTGCATACGCGAGATGAAAAAGATCAGCACGCCCGCCATGATAACAGTGGGAATAACGGTCATCACAATCGACTCGAGCAGGCTGTTTGAACTGGTGTCGATATCAAAGGTGACATCGGGATGTTCGGCCATAAGCTCTTGTAAAGAATCCGATCCAACATAGGTACTGGAAAACTCAACCGGGTCTTCATTCGCACGCTTGTCAGCGCTGGTCTCCCAATAGGTGCCCGTCAGTGAGCCATCGGAGGTGTGATAGGTAACCTCATCTACGCGATTTTGCTGTACCGCCTGCACAAAATCGCTGGTCGTAAGCTCCACCCCTTCGGATGTAAACAGAGTACGCCCCGAAGTGGCAAGGTAGATGATGAGAATAAGTCCCAGGATGAGGTAAATCGTGCTCATCCGACCACGTTGCGAACCTCCTGGGAACGAAGGTTCTAATTTGTTGTTCTTTTGGGGCACGCGACGCTCCTAGCAATAGACTTCTTCTTTAAGTACCCCTACATAGGGCAAGTTTCTATACCGCTCAGCATAGTCCAAGCCATACCCCACAACAAACTTGTTGGGCACACGAACGCCAATGTAGCGTGGCGTAACATCTGATGGGCGATTTGGAACATCCTTCACCGTAAACGCTGCAATTTCAACCGATGCAGGGTTGCGCGCCTCAAAGTTCTTCTTGAGGTAGCTCAAGGTGAGACCTGAATCCAAAATATCCTCGACAATAATGACATGACGTCCCTCGATGGGCGTACCGAGGTCTTTATCGATACGCACAACACCTGAGCTCTTAATGCCATCGCCATAACTCGACACATCCATAAAGTCGATGGACAAAGGGCACCTAATAGTACGAATGAGGTCGGCCATAAACACACAAGCACCCCGCAACACACTTACAAGCAGGGGATTTTTGTCATGGTAGTCCTCGGTTATCTGTGATCCAATTCGTCTGACAATATCTGCAATCTCGTCCTCAGAAATTAAAATCTCACTCACATCGGGATGCAATGCCTCCATCGACTTCCTCCTCGCGTTCTAGCGAAAAAATCAGGCTCCAGCGTCTTTTGTCTAAAATCTGTTCGATTCAAGTATGTTTGTCAACTAGAGCGTTAATTCTACTAACTTGCGAGACATGGGGCGGCATCGCGCACGCTCATCCGCGCGAATCCCCGCGACCCACACGATTTTGCCTGACGGAGCAGTGCGTACCACACACACTGCGCCACGTTCGGATACAGGAATTTTTGCATCCTTGAGTACATCCGACAGTTTTTTTGACTGTCCGTGCATACCCAAAGGGCACAGTACGTCACCTTTCTGTGGGCCATCTACAAAGAGCTTCCCCCCATCGTTTGCCAGCCCACATGCCTGTGCATCGAGCAAAATGCTCATCGGCGTACGTTCACGCGCCCACTCACGTGCATAGACGCTCGCGTCGTTTCCAGCAGGAAGATCACGCATACGGGCTTTAAGCACCCGACCATCCCCCAGCACAAACTCACCGGGAACATCAAGCCAGCCATAGGGAGGTTCAAGCGACGCCTCAGGCGTACGGATAAAGAGCAGCCCATGATCCACCCGCACATCAATACCCATGGGAATGGTAATCGAACCCGTACCTGCGCTCACAATTGAGAGCACCCCTGCGATATGGCGGGACTCCAAGCGACATTCCTGCGCTATCGACAAAATAGCCCTGCGCACCACACGTCGTGCAATCACCAGCTCAGTTGCTGCAAGGCGGCTTGCGTCGAGCGCGATAAGGCCGGACGTACGGCGGCGCTCGAGGGTGCGCTGCGTACTTGCTGCTATCTGATTCAAGAACGCATTTTCGTCAGCTAGGATGTCGCAGGCACTAGCAATGTTTGCTACCGCGTGATTGTTGCGTTCTTGAGCTTGTGGCAGCATCTCATGGCGCACAAAGGCGCGCAGCTGTCGCGTATCGGCATTGCTTGCATCCTCGCGCCACACAATGCCGCTCATCCGCAGCTGCTGGCAGAGTTCTTCATGTGTGCAGTCGAGCAGCGGACGAACAATTCGTCCCCTTCGGCGTGTTATGGAGGCGAGCCCTGCAACACCCGACCCGCGAATGGCATTCATGAGGAAGGTTTCGGCTCGATCGTTTGCCGTGTGCGCGGTAAGGATTCTGGCGGCAGCGCGTGGTGTGCCAAGCTCTTGCGAGAGGCTATCTGCCAGTTGATTTGCCAAAGCATAGCGCAGCTGTCTACCAGCATTTTCTATATTGCCACCAAGCGTTTCACGCGCGAGGCGCTCTACATCCACTCGCTTGACGGTACACGGCAGCCCAAAGTGCTGTGCCATACCTTGCACAAACTCCATATCTTCTTCGGCATCTATGCCGCGCAGTTGATGGTTAACATGTAGCACATGCAAACGTTCCCGAGCAATTTGA
>CAYTTI010000064.1:0-6684 GCA_964440675.1 uncultured Coriobacteriaceae bacterium | reverse complement strand
CTCTCCGCTCGCATGAAGGAGAATTAAATGAAGTATACTCCACCGAATCACACGGCGAGCTGTACCGCTCCGAGCCATACTCCACCGAATCGTACTGCGCCGGGTTGTATTGCGCCGAGTCGTACGGCGCACATTTCACGTGCGACAGCGGAAACCGATATTCAAGTTGACCTTAATCTTGACGGTGAGGGGAAGACTTCCATTGCTACGGGCATCGGTTTTTTTGACCATATGCTTTCTGCCTTTGGCAGACATGGCCTGTTTGATCTCACGATACGCTGCACAGGAGATACCGAGGTGGACTATCACCATACGGTTGAGGATGCCGGCATTGTGATAGGCCAGGCAGTGTGTGAAGCATTGGGCAGCAAGGAGGGAATCGCGCGCTTTTCTGATCTGTGCCTTGCCATGGATGAAGCCTTGGTGTTGTGTGCTATCGATATTTCAGGACGTGGAGGCCTGTTTTGGGATGTCCCGATTGCCTCTGAGCGGGTGGGCAGCTTTGATACCGAGCTGGCCCAAGAGTTCTTCATAGGGCTTGCGCGTGAAGCTGGCATTACCCTACACATACGTGAGCTTGCTGGTACCAATGCACACCACATTCTCGAGGCCTCCTTTAAGGCAGCAGGGCGTGCGCTGCGTTTCGCCTGCGAGTTCGACTCACGGGTTACAGGCGTTCCATCTACTAAGGGTTCCCTATAATGGCTGGCATTGTTGTTATTGACTATCACAAGGGAAATCTATCGAGTGTGGCGCGCGGTGTTGTTTCGGCTGGTGGCACGGCACGGGTAAGCGATGAGCCACAACGCATTCGCCAGGCCTCTGGTTTGGTGTTGCCCGGTGTTGGTAGCTTTGAAGCCGCCATGCGCTACATGACAGCGAGTGGACAGGCAGAAGCGATTCTCGAGGCTCTTGCCAAAGGAGTTCCGTTTTTGGGGATCTGTTTGGGTTTGCAGGTGCTGTTTACGAAAGGGTCTGAGCTGGCTGTCCCGCATGCTGACGTGAGCTGTGAGGATGGGCGCAAGGCATTCCCGACTCCGGCGGATTCCAGCGACATGAGCTGCGAAAGCGCTCACGAAGCGCGCTGGGTGGACGGACTCGGGGTGTTTAGCGGAACTGCTGACAAGCTACATGCAGGCCGTCTCAAGGTTCCTCATGTGGGTTGGGATCAGCTCGACTTCACCCATCATGCCCAACGTTGTCCCCTGTTAGTTGGCGTGGCCAATGGCTCGACCATGTACTTTACGCACTCCTATGCGGTATCCGATGCCGCAGCAGATATCGTGGTTGCCCGTACTCACTACACGACAAGCTTTGCCTCGGTGCTGTGGTCAGACAACATCTTTGGCTGCCAGTTTCACCCAGAAAAGTCATCGGGAGCAGGCCTGCGAGTGCTGAGCAACTTCGTGCGCATTGTGGAGCATGCCGGGGTGAGCACATGATTGTCTTTCCAGCCATCGACCTTATTGCTGGCAAGGTTGTACGCCTTGCGCGAGGGAAACGCGAACATATGGATGTGTACTCGGACAATCCTGTTGCTGTTGCACAGGACTTTGCAGCACAGGGTGCACACTGGGTACACGTGGTGGATCTTTCTGCCACTTTTGGCGAGGATAGTGCTGCTCGTGCTGCGAACGATGCGGCGATCCAGAGCATCTGTAAGCTCGGAAGCATACAGGTAGACGTTGGTGGAGGTGTGCGCAGTATCGAGCGGCTTGCTACTCTTGTTGCTATGGGATGTAAGCGGGTGAGCATGGGTACGGTGTTGGTGCGCAACCCAGAACTTGCACAAGAGGCCGCGCGGAGCTACCCGGAGCACCTGGTTGCCGATATTGCCGTATCGGATGGCGTGGTGCGTGTGGACGGGTGGCGTGACAACACAGCCATTGCGGCCACAGATCTTATCGCTCGCCTATCCCGTATGGGCTTTCAGCATCTGGTGTATACCGACGTGTCGCGTGACGGTATGCAAAGCGGTATCGATGTGGCGATGTATCGGGGGGCAGCGCGTGTCGCTGGCTTTCCTGTAGTTGCATCGGGTGGTATTGCGGGCGAAGACGACATTGTGGCGCTTGCCCAGGCCGGCTCGGACGTCATTGAAGGAGCCATTGTGGGACGTGCACTCTACGAAGGCTCGTTGAACCTTGTTGATGCTCTGAGAGCAGCCCGTACGAGCAGGGAAGGGATATAGCAATGCTTGCAAAACGAGTAATCCCGTGCCTAGATGTAACTGGTGGACGTGTAGTTAAGGGCACTAACTTCGTGAACTTGGTGGACGCAGGTGATCCCATCGAGCTCGCGCAAGTGTACGATCGTGAGGGTGCCGACGAGGTTGTGTTTCTTGACATAACGGCCACCTCCGACGATCGTGAACCAACGGTGCGTTTGGCAAGCCGCGCCTCGGAAGAACTCCGTATTCCCTATACCGTAGGTGGTGGCATGCGCGATCTCACCACTATGCGCACGACCGTTGCTGCAGGTGCCGATAAGGTGTCGATCTGCTCTGCTGCAGTTACCAATCCCAGCATCTTAAACGAGGCAAGTCGCGCCTTTGGTAGCCAGGCGGTCATTTGTGCCATCGACGCTAAGCGCGTGGGGAAGGCTGACAAGTGGGAGGTCTATACCGCAGGTGGCAGACATGCAACTGGCATCGATGCGCTTGCGTGGGCGCAGGAAGTTGCACGGCGCGGAGCGGGTGAAATTCTCCTTACCAGCATGGATCGTGATGGCACCAAGGAAGGCTTCGATCTTGCATTAACCCGTGCGGTATCTCGTGCGGTATCGATTCCGGTTATTGCGAGTGGTGGGGTTGGCACACTCGATCATTTTGCAGAAGGCATTATTGAGGGCGAAGCCGATGCAGTGCTCGCAGCAAGCGTGTTTCACTTTGGAACCTTCTCCATTCGTCAAGTGAAAGAGTATATGGCGTCGCAGGGCATTCCTGTGCGTCTAGACTTTTAGAAGATTCGGGCGGGGAGCGATTTGTGGAAACGGTAAGGCTTGAGGACATCGACATAGTTTTCAACGAGCAAGGGCTTATCCCTGCCGTGGTACAGCAGGTAAGCTCTGGTGAGGTACTGATGCTTGCCTGGATGGATAAAGAGGCTCTGTGCCGAACCCTGACATCAGGAACCACGTGGTTCTGGAGTCGTTCGCGCCAGGAATATTGGAACAAGGGGGCGACAAGTGGGAACATGCAGCGCGTCTGCGGTGTTCTGGTGGATTGCGATGCTGATACGCTGCTCGTAGAAGTGGACTCACCAGGGCCTGCGTGTCACACCGGAGAGCGGTCGTGTTTTTATCGCAAGCTGGTAGAAACAGGGGATCGCCCTTAGCTTGTACGAGGCATGGGGGCGTGCCTCCAGCTTGTACAAGGAGCTTGTACCCTATACAAGGAGCTTGTGCCGGGGCGGGGATGTGTCCTCGCCTGTGCAGAAGCATGCATAGAACAGGAACGTGAATAGTGGGAGAGCGTACCGCACAGGTAGAACATGGCAACATAGGAGCGACGCTTGAAGAGCTTGCATGCGTTATCCACAGTCGAAAGGATGCGTCGTCCGATGTGTCTTATACCGCACGTCTGCTTCAAGGCAAGGATGATGCGCTTTTGAAGAAGATTGTTGAGGAAGCGGCAGAGGTGGTCATGGCCGCAAAAGACAACGACCACGACCATCTGCGCTACGAGGCAGGTGACCTGCTTTATCACCTGCTCGTTGTATGTGAGCGCTATGGTATCTCGCTTGCCGAGCTTGCAGGAGAGCTTAACGCCCGACGTCATTAGGGCAGAGTAAGTAAGAGTAGGTAAGAGTAGAGCGGAGTAGATGCAAGTTCACTCGGTATACCATGCGCGCAGGTGTAGCATTACAGCTCGAAGCTTGTCCACGATCCGTCTTGACGAGGGCACTCAATGGAGCGATAGCCCGCCGACCAGGCGTATGCGTATGCACCCACGATGTTGTAGGCAATATCTGTTGCAAGGTGTGCATCGGACCCAACAGTTATGGGCACCTCAGCCTCATGAAACATACCAAGCAGTTCATGGTTGGGATAGTACGTTCCTACACCCTTGCGTAAGGCCGCGGTGGACACCTCAATGCGCTTGTTGCAGTCGTGGGCACAGCTTGCCATACGACGGAAGGTTTCGGTTAAATCGCAGCTTACGCGCCAACCCTTGCGCCCAAAGAGCATGGGCAAGTCCGGATGAGCCATTGTGTCAAAGGCAGCCGAGCTCTCGCAAGCCTTACACCATGCTTCTGCATACATCTGCCATACCATGTTGACTCCGAGCTCGGTATACAAACTCATGTCACCATCCCAGTCGATGGGGTGGTTATTGAGTATGTGAACAGAGCCCAGGCGAAACGTAGCTCCTGTGCTAAAACGCTCAATCCACGGCTCGCAGCCCTCATACCAATCGCATTCAAAGCCGTATACGAGTTCCACGCCGGGTACTTCCTCACGTGCCCGAGCGATATCCTGTGCGAGCGCTTCCACCTGATCCTCGGCGACTCCTACGCCTGCGTCACCAATAAAATCAGGAAGCGTGAGGTGATCTGTTGCACACAATACCGTGCAGCCTGCACGCTGTGCCGCGCGAAGATTGTCAACTATTTCATTTTGGCCATCGGAGTAACGAGAGTGCGTATGCGTGTCTACGAGCGGTGCCTGTGTATACATGTGCGACCTCCCTATAGTGATGTGTGGGTTTCCGCGAGGATAATAGCACGTAGCTACGTCGTTTTTCTTACCGGGAAAACGTGGCAGAATGTGTTCTATACCACCGGTAAGGATAGTCCGAATATGATGTTAACGCCGAGTCAAGAATCTCAACCACAACGTCCCACGCTTAAACAGCTGGTTGACCAAGTTCCAACAGAGCCAGGATGTTACCTGTGGAAAGATGCCTCGAACGAGGTTCTCTACGTGGGTAAGGCTAAAAACCTACGTGCTCGTATGCGTCAATACGTTTTGGGCGAGGACGAGCGTGAGCGTATCAAAATGATGATGCACGAGGTCGTTGATTTCGACTATGTGGTCGTGAGCAGCGAGCACGAGGCGCTCGTGTTGGAAATGAACCTCATTCAGCAGTATCACCCCCCGTATAACGTAGGTTTGCGCGACGACAAGAGTTACCCCTTTATTGCCATTACGAAGGATGATGTGTTTCCGGCTATTAAGTACACCCGTGAACGCCACCGTGCCGGTACTCGTTACTTTGGGCCCTACACCGATGCGCGTGCGGCGAAACAAACAATCGATATCGTGCGCCGTGTTGTACCGCTGTGCGTGGCGACCTGTCCCGAATGGAAGCGTGTGCAGCGTCTCCTTGCTTCCCACAAGGACGATAAAGACGATCGCAGTGCTGTCGATTGCGGTGCTGTCGAACTAATTCAAGCACAGTGTGGAAGACCCTGCTTCGACTCACATGTAGGACGTGGTCCAGGCGTGTGTACAGGGATAATTCGGCCAGAGGACTATGCCACCAACGTATCTCAGGTGGAGCGTTTTCTCTCAGGCCATAAGTCTCAGTTCATTGAAGAGCTGGACTGTGCCATGCGCTCAGCTGCTGATAACTTGGACTTTGAGCGGGCGGGACGCTTGAAGTTGCGTCTCGAGACGATTCGAGACTTGGAGTCACGCCAACAGGTGGCCTTTTCGACTAAGGTCGATATCGATGCTTTTGGTTTTTGGCGTGAGGAAACTATTGCCGGTGCCTGCGTATTTTTGGTACGGGAAGGCCGGGTGGTTCGTACCTGCGACTTTATCCTCGATAAGGGTCTTGATGTAGGAGAGGAGGAGCTGGTATCGGGTTTCATCAAGCGCTACTACGACCAAAGCTCTGACATTCCACTCGAGGTAGACCTTCCCTGTAAGGTGGAAGATGCAGAGGCGCTTGAGACTTGGCTGAGCATGCGCCGTGGACGCAAAGTCCACCTACATGTACCCCAGCGCAAAGAAAAGGCACGCCTGCGCACGATGGCAGACACGAATGCTCGTCATGCGCTTTTGCGCTACGAGTTCAAAACTGGCTACGAGGACAAACGCACCAACGATGCCCTTCTCGAGCTTGAAAGCGCTCTTGCGCTTGACATGCCACCTCTGCGTATTGAGTGCTACGACGTGTCAACCATACATGGTAAGCATACCGTTGCATCGATGGTGGTCTTTACCAACGGCAAGCCCGATAAGGCGCAGTACCGGCGCTTCAAAATTCGTGCTGAGCTTGAGGAAGCAAACGACGTACTCTCTATGCGCGAGGTGCTAGCACGCAGATTTGCGCCTGAACGCCTTGCTGATAATAGGTTTGGAGTAATGCCCGACCTCCTTATTTTGGATGGTGGAAAACCTCAGCTACATGCTGTCCAGGCGCAGCTCGAGGAAATGCATATTAAGGTGGCGCTTTGCGGTTTGGCGAAGTCGGATGAAGAGCTCTTTGTAACCTGGGACGATGCGCCTGTTGTTCTTCCTTCTGGCTCTGCCTCGCTCTACCTCGTTAAGCGTGTGCGTGATGAGGCGCATCGCTTTGCCATTAGTTTTCACCGCGAATTGCGTGGCAAGGCTATGACGAGTTCCATTCTCGACGAAATACCTGGTGTTGGTCCTGCACGCAAGAAGGCGCTGCGCCGTGCGTTCCCTTCTATGAAAAAGCTTCGTGAAGCAAGCTACGAACAGATTCAAGCAGTT
>CAYTTI010000063.1:0-6815 GCA_964440675.1 uncultured Coriobacteriaceae bacterium | reverse complement strand
TAGCCTCTTCGCGACCAGCGTCGGAAAGATCAACGTCGGTCCATCCGGTGAATAGGTTGAGCTTATTCCACTCGCTCTCACCGTGGCGAATAATGACGAGGGTCATGTTGTTGCTCGTATTGTTGTTGCTCATGGACTTCCTTTCCTGTTGTTCCGCGCACCGTATAAGTTGTGCAGTATAAGCTGCGCGACACATGTTGCGCGCAACGAGCCGCGCAACACAAGTTACGCGTAACGCAAAATAATGCACCCACATTGTAGCTATATATTCATCACGAGCGACATGTTTTAATCACAACACCATCTGGGTAGTTGTAAGATAAAGCTAACTTGCTCTTGCTTGATGTTTGCCTTTGATATTAGCTCGAGATGTTTGCGCTCGGCGCTCGTTCGAGATGCTTGCTCTGATTGCTTGCTCGAGTGCGGAACCGAGGCTGAGCACGGAACCAAGCTCGAATACGAGACCGAGATGAGGGAGGGTCAACATATGGGGGTTGTAGACATCCTCATCATTTGCCTAGTATTAGTGGGATTTGTGCTTGCTGTGCGATCTATGTTCAAAAAAAGTGCCTCAGGATCGTGTGCAAGCTGCGATGCGGGATGCACCTGTTCTCATGACAGCGCTTCAGCATGTTGTTCAGCTGCTGAAGGCATGGTTGTACGTATGGAGGAGGCTGCCCAGCATCTTAGTATGGAGGAAGCCGCTCAGCACCTTAGTATGGAGGAGGCCGCCCAGCACCTTAACCATAGCCTCCACGAGTAATTATGTAGTAATGTCGCCGAAACACTCTTGTGAGAAAGTATCCGTGGGAAGATAACACGGGTATAAGCGTACCTGCGTCTACGGGGTATAAGACGTATACGTCTACAGGGTATGGGCGTACCTACGCCTGCATTGTGCTGGAGGCCGATCAAATGATGAATAACCAAACGATAGATTTCGTGATGCGCACTATCGAAGAGCGTAACGTGCGTTTTGTGAGGCTTTGGTTTACTGATCTGTTGGGTCACCTCAAGTCATTTTCTATATCGCCCGAGGACCTTGAAACAGCCTTTGAGGAAGGTGTTGGCTTCGACGGCTCGGCGGTCGACGGCTTTGCTCGGCTTAACGAGTCCGATATGCTGGCATTTCCCGACCCTACCACCTCACAAATTTTGCCTTGGCGCCCCAAAGAGAGCGGTGTCATGCGCCTGTTCTGCGACATTAAAACCCCCGATTTCCAGCCCTTTGAAGGCGACGGTCGAGCGGTGTTGCGTCGCATGTTTCAAAAGGCCGACGCGCTTGGCTATGTATTTAATGCAGGCCCGCGCCTTGAGTACTTCTATTCGTCTGATCCCAACGAGCCGAAAATTGTGGATAACGCTGGCTACTTCGACTTAACGCCTTGGGATGCAGCCCGTGAGCTGCGGCGTGAAACAACGCTCATGCTCGAGAAAATGTCTATTCCGGTGCAGTATTCCTATCATGCACAGGCACCCTCGCAAAACTGCGTTGAGCTGCGCTTTAGTGAAGGACTTACCTGTGCGGACAACATCGTTACTGCGCGCCTCGTCATAAAGCAGGCTGCCTTTATCCACGACCTCTATGCCTCGTTTATGCCTAAGCCCTTCTCTGACTGTGCTGGCTCTGCCATGTTCTTGCACGAATCGCTCTTCGATCACGAGGGCAACAATGTCTTCTGGGAAGATCAGGCCTCTGATGGCTTACACCTTTCGCAGACTGCCCGTTCCTACACCGCTGGTCTTATGCGCTATGCGCCAGAGTTTATGCTGGTAACCAACCCAACCATAAACTCCTACAAGCGCCTGAATCCCAATGCGGCCGTGCCCTGCTATGCAACTTGGGGTAGGAGCAATCGCTCTGCCTTGGTGCGTATTCCTACTTACAAACCGGGCAAGAGCCTGTCTACCCGTCTTGAGCTGCGCCTGCCCGACCCAACGGCTAATCCCTATTTAGCGCTTGCCGTAACTCTTGCCGCTGGCCTTAAGGGTATCGAAGATGGCTTGGAACTGGGAGAAGAGTTCACCTCGGATGATCTGGTCTTGAACTCTGCTGACATGAAGGCCAAGGGCTTTATGCGTCTACCCTCCGACTTAGGTAAAGCGCTGGTTGCATTTAAGAACAGCGAACTGATGCAAGAGGTACTTGGCGAGCATATACACTCGTATTTGGTGGAAGAGAAAACACGCGAGTGGGCAGAGTACAACGCAGAGGTGACCGCTTGGGAGCGCAAGAAGTACTACGCAGCTCTCTGACAGAAGTACCTTGATTTTCAACCTCTAACAGAGGTATCACGCAGCTCTCGAGCCTGAGCCCTTTTGGCTTCCTACACCTTATTCTTGAGCGCCCTTTGCTTTCCTACAGCGGCGAACTGTTTCCTACAGCGGCGAACTAACGGCGTGAGAGGCGGACTACCAGCGATGGCGTCTGATTATCAGTGTCGGATTAACCATTAAAATGAGGTTTTACCCACTTTAGATGCACGAAAAATGCATATTCGTGTACAATACCGACCTAAAAAGGGAGGGTCTGCGCAATAAGGCGCGACCAGGGATCATGGTACCTACCAAAGAGTGAAAAGAGGTTCAACTATGTCCGATATGACACGCAGGAACTTCCTTGCTGGATCCGCTGCGGTAGCTGGACTTACTGCACTTGCAGGATGCAGCACACAAAGCTCCACCTCGAGTGAGGGGTCGGATACCAGCGAGGATACGAACGAACTTGGTTTGGTAAACGAGGGTCAGCTTACCTGCATTGCTAATATGTATTTCCCACCCTTTGAGTCGATGGATGAGGAAACGGGCGATCCTGTGGGATTTGACATCGATTTGGGCGCTGCGCTGGCCAGCCACATGGGGCTTGAGGTGAATTGGCTTGCGAGCATGCAGTTCGACGCGCTTATTCCTACCATCGTTGCTGGTGGCACAGCAGATGTCGCCATTACTGGTATGACCATTACCGATGAGCGCCTTGAAGAGGTCAACTTCACCGAGCCGTATCTGGATTCCAACCAGGCGGTTGTTGTTCAGGTGGGAAGTGGCGAGACTACCGAGTCCTTGAACGCTGAGGGTAAGCAAGTTGCCGTACAGGCAGGCACCACCGGTGCCGATTGGGCAGAGGAGAATCTTGTCAACGCCACCATCGTTCCGCTCGATGAGATCATCTCTGGCATGACAGGTGTTTCCACTGGCTCCTACGACGGCCTGGTAATCGATTTGCCTGTGGCGAGCAATCAAATTGCAAACTCCTTCAACGATCTTGAGATTGTTGAGGAGATCCCTACCGGCGAGCAGTATGGTATTGCGGTTAACAAGGATAACGAGGCCTTGCTTGACGCCCTTAATGATGCGCTTGCCGAGATTGAGGCAGACGGCACCATGGCAGAGCTGCAGCGTACCTGGTTTGGCGAGGAACTGTAAGGGCACCGACGGGTAGTACTTACAGCGGCCGTAGGAAAACACCTAGTTTGGTGAGGAACTGTAAGGCCGCACTACAGCAAGGAGCATTGCGGGGAAGCATTGTGGCAAAGAGCACTGCACACCGACTGTATAGTTTGGGACTGCATAGCTTAGGATTGCATGGCTTAGGGCGGGCACTTTTGGTGCTCGCCCTGTTCTGCGTTCTAGGTGCGGGGGCTGTTCTGTGTGCACCGACTGAGACATATGCCCTCACTACCAACAAGGCGACGGCGCGATCCAACGAAGATGGCGGCAGCAACGTTATCGGTGGTATCGAAACTCGTCTCACCTGGGAAGGTACCGTAGGGGAGGACGAGGAGCTTGTTTCGATTACCTTAGAGCTTGCAGACGATGGCTCCTTTGATGGTTCGACCACCCGCGTTACTGTTCTTGAGGGGCTTACTCGTATAGAGATTGAGTCCGAGGTGACAGCTGACGGCAATTCATTGACGGTTGACTTCTCCGAGCCAGTTCCTGCCAACACCCTCTTGCGCCTTGAGATTACGAACATGCGCTTTGCGAGCGCCGGTGGTGACCAGCAGGTAACGGGCAGCTATGTTACTGCCGATGCTGAAGAACACCGTCTAACACCCTCTGATCCCATCACCACGATTGCTAATACTTGGATGCAACAAGCAGTTGCCTGGCTTGACGACAATGAGTTTGTGCAGTCCTGGAATTCAAACCGCTTTTTGGGCATGTTTCTACGCCCACAGCTTATCTTGACCTCGTTGGCGTCTCTTTTTCCGGGCTGGTTGCTGTGCTTGGGGATTGTGCTTATCTCCTATCCCTTTGCCCTGAGCCTGGGATTGCTTATGGCGCTCATGAAGATATCGCGCTACAAGATCTTGCGTGCTATCTCCATTTGCTACATCAATGTGTTGCGCGGTACACCGCTTTTCCTGCAGATTTATATCGCGTTTTTTGGTCTGCCCATGCTTGGCATCAACATAAGCAACAATGTGTTAGGTGTGAGCGTTATGGCTATCAACTCTTCTGCCTATCTGGCGGAAATATTTAGGGCGGGCATTCAATCAATACCAACCGGGCAGTACGAAGCGGCAGCCAGTATTGGTATGGGGCGGCTGCAAACCATGTTCTGGATTATTTTGCCGCAGACGATACGGCGCATTATTCCCACTATTACCAGCGACTTTATTACCTCGTACAAGGATACCTCGCTGCTTTCGAGCGTAGGCGTTATGGAACTCATGATGTTCGCCAAGAACGCAACGAGTGTTTCGGGCAACATTACTCCCTATATGACAGCGGCACTGTTCTATCTGTTGATAACACTGCCGCTCATTAAGGTTGTGGGCATCATCGAGAAGCATATCGAGCTGTCAGAGCGCGGTGGTGGCACACGTCCTCAGCTCGCTGCTTCCGAGCCTGCCGCTCCCAAGCTCGCTCCAGAAGAGGGGGCATCCAATGCTGGGTCATAGCATGCTGCGTCGCCGGAAGGATGCACACCAGAAAGGGCTACCTCAAACGCCGCCGGTTTTAGCGGCAGAAGAAGCTGCTCGTATAGCCTTCGCACACGACCAAGGTCTTACGAGTCATAACTTTAATGAGGGTGAACACCCCAAGGTACGGATCGAGCACCTTAACAAGACCTTCGACGGCTGCACTCAGGTGCTCAGCGATATTAACTTGACCGTGTGGCCAGGAGAGGTTGTTGCGGTACTGGGTCCTTCTGGCTCGGGTAAATCGACGATGCTACGCTGTATCAACTTACTTGAGACTCCCACCGCAGGCTACATCCTTATTGATGACGAGGAGATAACGGGTACCTCAAAGGCAGGTACCTCAAAGGCCGACGTAAACAAGCTCCGCCGCGAAGTGGGTATGGTGTTCCAGCAGTTTAACCTGTTTCCGCACCTGAGCGCAAAGGGCAACGTAATGATTGGCCAAACGCGGGTTCTGGGCAAAAGCGCTGCGGAGGCCGAAGAGGAAGCGATGCGCCAGCTCGCGCGCGTGGGCTTATCCGATCGGGCAGAATTTAAGCCAGCGCAGCTCTCCGGAGGTCAGCAGCAGCGTGTGGCCATCGCGCGTGCGGTTGCCATGCATCCCGAAGTACTGCTCTTTGATGAGCCTACCTCTGCCCTCGATCCCGAGCTTGTGCGCGGTGTGTTAGATGTTATTCGCGACCTCGCTAAGAACTCCGACATGACCATGATTGTAGTAACGCACGAGATGGGCTTTGCCCGTGACGTGGCGGATCGCGTGGTCTTTATGGAAGATGGCGTGGTGGTAGAACAGGGTAAGCCGGCGGATGTGTTCGACCATCCCAAGAACGAGCGAACCGCAGTGTTCCTAGGCAACATTACGTAGTCAAAAACTTCATGGTATTATGAGCCCGTTCTTTCGATAAAGAGTCCGCTCTTTTGATTACGAGTTTGCTGTTTGCTTCCTCTTGAAATGAAGGTGGAGTTGTTAAGGGGATATGACGTGTTAGCCGCAGAAAGGTCTTATACACACCATAAAAACGTGCTGTTCATAGCGCGGACGACGCGTCATCATGGGCGTATGCGCCAGCTTGCGAGCTCGTTGAACATCTCTGTACTGCTCTCAACTCCCGATACCTTTTCTCAGGCTGTGTCAAGTGGACACGACTTTGATTTGGTTGTACTCGATATTGCCGGTATTTCATCCAACTTCTTAAGTGACGTTGATTCCTTCGTAACCGATAAAGGCCTTCTCTCGCAGCTCTTCGTGGTGGATGAGGATCAAATCGCCAGCCTGCACATGCCCATCCAGGGAAACAGCGACTTTATCGTATCGAGTGCCGGTGAGGCTGAGTTTGAACTGCGCATGAGCCAGCTGCTGTGGCCAGGTGAAGAAAGTGCGCCTGCCGACATCGTTACCATCGATAATATGACCATTAACTTGGCGACCTATCAGGTGTACATCGACGACAATCCGGTAGATCTTACGCTTATGGAGTATTCGCTTCTAAGCTTTTTAGCAACACACCCATCCCGCGCATATTCACGCGAAGTCTTGTTGCACCGCGTGTGGGGCTTTGAGTACTGTGGTGGCACGCGCACGGTTGACGTGCACATTCGCCGTGTCCGTTCCAAGGTTGGTCTGCAAATTGCGTCGCACATCACGACGGTGCGCGGCGTTGGCTATCTCTTTAAGCTCTAAATTTTGTGCTCTCTTGAGCTGCATGCGCAAAATTCATGCGCTGGATTTTGTACCCTTGTGAATGTGTGTCTCAGATTTTGTGCTCTAGATTTGTACGGGGTATGGGCATTTTTAAAAGCTCGATTTGCTCAATGATGTCCGGGTAGCTTAGTACGAAGCAGGTATGCCTCGAGAAAAGCCAATGTACAAGCCATAAAACTGCTGCC
>CAYTTI010000062.1:0-6842 GCA_964440675.1 uncultured Coriobacteriaceae bacterium | reverse complement strand
ATGTACGGCGCAATTGGATGTAGACGCATACCAACGTATCCTCAACAACCTCATTCAAAACGTAGTTTCTCATAGTCAGGCTACTCATGTGGACATCTTGCTGGATGCGGGCGACCAGTACATGAGCATTTCTGTTGTTGATAACGGAGTTGGTATTTCTCCAGACGATAGGGAGCGCATTTTTGATCGGCTGTACAAATGCGATATGAGCCGCTCGACCAAAGGGAGTGGTCTGGGACTCTCCATCGCAAAGCAACTTGTGGAAAAGATGAACGGATCCATATCTGTGGAGAGTCTTTCCGGCAGAGAAACTAGATTCACCGTTCAATTCCCTAGGCTCACTAAGATCACGTCGTCCCCTTCATCATGAATTGGTGTGCTTAGCACCTATATCGAATAACAGCATCTATTCATGGCGTGGCACCTATTCTTGGTGTGACATTTATTCATGGTGTGACACCTATTCTTGGCGCTCGTTCTTTCTTTTTAGGTTTTGGCAAGCTTCTGGTTAGCTTGAGGTTAGGTTGCCATGACGTAATTAAGGTGACAGCCGGGCATCAAGACAAAGGAGGATTGCATTGTGAGCACGTATGTTATCGAGACGAGAAACCTAACCAAGCTGTACGACGATCAGAAAAGCGTTGCTAACCTAAACATCCATGTTAAGCAAGGGCGCATCTATGGCCTTCTTGGACGAAACGGAGCCGGGAAAACAACGACAATGAAAATGCTGCTTGGTTTGACTGTGCCTACGAACGGCGAGGCCTTTCTCTTTGGGCAAAACATTCGGACTGCCGCTAAGCGGATTCTCCCACGGGTGGGAAGTTTAATTGAGTCTCCCGGCTTTTATCCGAACCTAACGGGGACGGAGAACCTCAATATCTTTGCTCGACTGCGGGGCGTCCCAAAGCGGAATGCAGTTGCTGAGGCACTGCAGATCGTTGGCCTTCCGTATCGAGATAAAAAGCTGTACGCTCAGTATTCCCTTGGCATGAAACAGAGGCTTGCCATTGCACTTGCGATCATGCACGATCCAGAGCTGCTCATTCTCGACGAACCGATCAACGGTCTTGACCCCATTGGCATTGCAGAAGTACGGAGCTTCCTGCGTGATTTATGTAACGAACGGAGGAAGACGATTGTGGTTTCGAGCCACATTCTCTCGGAGGTTGCCCTGCTGGCAGACGATATTGGCATTATCGACCACGGGGTACTGCTCGAGGAAGAGAGCTTAGAGGAGCTTGAAGCGAAGAACAGCAGATATATTCGTTTTGAGCTGTCTAACCCCGCCCGCGCCGCGCTCATTCTTCAGGAACGGTTTCATACGAATAACTTTACCGTTTTGGATGACTGGAGGCTTGCCCTGCACGATGTAACCCTACCAGTTGCTGTTATCAACCGAGCTTTTGTCGAAGCTGGTATCGATCTGTATGAGGCCCATCTATTCGAGGATACCCTGGAGGATTACTTCAAAAAAGTCACAGGGGGTGAGGGCATTGCTTAGTCTCATGGTCTGTGAATTTCAAAAGCTCAAGCGAAAGAAATTTATTCGCCTAACCATTGGGGCGGCGGTTCTTTTTCCTGCGGTTTTAACCCTTCTTATGGCTCGGGATAGCCAGACCTTCGATCAGCTTTTTCGTGCGGTATTCATCTTTGGCGAGCTCTTGTTTCTTCCCTGCGTGTTGGGCGTAATTGCCACCATGTTATTTCTTATGGAACGAGACAACGACACCTTGAAAAACTTACTGGTGATTCCTGTTTCCAAAGGCAGAATACTGTTTGCGAAGTTGTTCGTACTGCTTACGCTTTCCGTGATTTACTCCGTTGCTGGCCTTGGAGCCTCTTTACTTGGGGGTTTAATTGTAGGTAGCGTCAGCCTTGTGCCGCTTCGCTTGGGCGTGAGCGTTTGCTCGGGAGTATTCGTCCTCATTAGCACCTTGCCTGTGATTATGGTGATCTTGGTTGGCAATAAGACCTATATCTTTTCCGTCATCCTGTCTTTTGCGTATGCAGTGGTTAGTTTTGCAATCACTATGATGTTCGGTACGAGCCCGGGATCTTTGGATACCATCGCTTCCATACTGCCGATTCCCCTCATGATGAAATGGTATCTCGGGGTTATGCCGGTGGAAGACGCACTTGCGTATATCCTGCCCTACACCGAACCGATGCTATATGTAATTGGCATCATGACGATCTATGCCTGCGTATTTTCCTTCCTATCCACGTTCTTCTACAAGAAAATCGAGATATAAGGGGATTGTTATGTTGCGTGTTGTGATTAGTGAATTACAGAAACTCAAGCGATATAGCATCCTGTGGGTAGGTGTTATCGCGGTGTTATTCGTTTCCTCGCTCGCCGTTTTTCAAAGCTCATTCGATAGCGAGCTGGTTTTCTACGAGGCGTTTGCGGACAACATTGTTTGGGACAACTTTAGCCTGGGCTTCCCCTTCATCATCGTTCTCACCGGTGGTTACCTCATTAACCGTGAATATGTAGACGACACCTTGAAGTCCATAATGACGGTCCCCGTTACGCAGCGGAAGCTTCTTATTGGAAAGTTGACCGTTACCGGGCTGCTCACGCTTTTTTTCGCCGTGTTTAGCTTTGTATGCACGCTTGTAGCGGCTGTGTTTCTTCTGCACTGCGAAGAAATGACTTTGACGGCGATTGGGCAGTCTTTCTTTCAGATTTGTGCGGTTGCCCTATTCAACTTTTTGGCGGTTGCACCCTTAATTGTGTGGTCAGGCAGAAGGCGGGACCGCTTCTTTATGGGTACCGGCATAGCCTTTTTCTACGGATTCTGCGGCATTTTCGTTGCAGGCAGGAATTTAACAGATCTCTATCCCATCACGGCAGGACTGGGGATTATCGGCTACGCAAGCCAGGACGGTACTGTGTATAACCCCTTGGTTGGCTGGGGAGTGTTGGGGTTGATGGTGCTACTGACAGCGGTGCTCATCGTGGCCTGCCCTTCCTACGAGACGGTAATGGCACAGACAAAAGATGCCAGCAAAGATGGAGGCAAAAACGGCGGCAAAAAGAGAAGGGGTACCAAAAAGAATCTGTAATACGTAATGCACAGGTGTACCATGGCTTCGACTGAACCATTTTTTAGAAGGGTATTACGGTGAAGCTACTGGTTATTGGTAATGAGGCGCGTGTAGCGAAATATCTTCCTCATCTCGACGTGGTACATACTGTACAAAGGATTGTGGTGCCGACAGGCACGTCAGATGCTGAAATTCTGTGCCGCGCACGTGATGCTGATTTTATCCTGGCCGATGCTATAAGTCCTGTGAGCGCACAGCTCATAGAAAACATGCCCAAGCTTAAACTCATCCACTCCGAGGGTGTGGGGTACAACGCAATCGACGTGGAGGCTGCAAAACGTCGCAATGTGGTGGTGTGTAATAACGCAGGCGTTAATGCTCGCGCAGTGGCAGAACAAACGGTCTTGCTTATGTTGGCCTGCCTGCGTGATGCAATGAATTGTCATGCTGCTGTTTGCCAGGGCAGGCAAATCGAAACTAAAGAGCGCATGATGGTTGAGGGCATTCGTGAGCTTGGTGATTGCACGGTGGGCTTCATTGGTTTTGGAGCTATCGCACAAGCAACAGCTCAATGCCTGCAGGGCTGGGGCTGTACGATGCTCTATACCAAACGCCATCGCTTAGCTGAGGATGAGGAACGTCAGCTTGAAGTTCGGTATGCATCGCTTAGCGACCTCGTTTCTAGCTGTGATATTGTGAGTTTGCACGTGCCGGTAACCGAGCAAACCAGCGGCATGGTTGATGCGCATTTTCTTGCGCGTATGAAGTCTGGTTCAATACTTATCAACACTGCTCGAGGTGAACTTGTAGATAACGATGCTCTTGTGTCTGCGCTTGAAAGGGGCGCTTTGGGAGCCGTAGGGCTCGATACGATTGCGCCTGAGCCTGTGGAGCTCAACAATCCACTGTTGTCCTTGAGCGATCAGGCAGCTCAACGAGTAGTATTCTCGCCGCATATAGGTGGGGTAACCGAGGGCACCTTCTACCGAGCGCATCGCATGGTGTGGGAAAACATTGCCCGTGTTATAGCGGGTATGACGCCGCTCAACGTTGTGCCCGAGCTACGCTAGGGCGAGCAGCATTGATTTGAACTACGTTAGGGCGATTAAACAAGTACCCTATAAAATTAAATAAGTGCGCCTGTAAGAAAGAAGGCACGGATGGTTCAGACACTGCGCGCGCCTGCTCGACGTTCAACGACGGATTACACGGTATCTCAAATTAGGGAACCCTCGGAGCGTCCGGTGTGGACTCAGCCAAATCCGTCGGTGGGCGTGGTCTTCGAGGGAGGCAGCTTTCGCGGTCTCTATACCGAGGGCGTTTTCGATGTTTGGCTTGAGCAAGGTATTTGGGCTACGCATGCGATTGGGGTTTCGGCGGGCGTAACCTTTGGCTGTAACTATAAGTCGTGTCAGATTGGTCGTGCTCTGCGCTACAACAAGCGCTTCTGTCGTGACCCGCGTTACGCGGGGATACGGAGCCTCATTACCACAGGTAATCTCTTTAACCGAGAATTCTCCTTCGGACGACTGCCCTGGGAGCTTGACATCTTCGATGCGGCAACGTATGCGGCAAACCCTATGCGCTTTACTACGGTTGCGACAGATATTGAAACGGGTGAGCCTGTCTACCATGAGTTGGCCGAAGGAAATGTGGAGGACGTAGAGTGGATACGTGCTTCATCGGCCATTCCGGCGCTGTCGCGTCCGGTGGAGCTTGAGGGGCGCAAGCTCTTGGATGGCGGCATAGCCGATTCCATTCCATTTCGTTGGATGCTTGCGCAAGGTTATGATCGCTGTGTGGTGGTATGCACACAGCCGAAAGGTTTTCGCAAGGAGCCCAACCCCTTTGCGCCGCTTCTACGTGTTCGTTTCAGGCGCTACCCTAAGATCGTGGAACTACTCGTTAACCGCCACGAGCGCTACAATGCGCAGCTCGATGAACTTGCCGCTCTCGAACGAGAAGGGCGTGTTTTTGTGATCCGACCGAGCGAGTCAGTTGAGGCGTCTCTCTCGATTAAGGATCCGGCCATGTTTGATCGCATCTATACAGTTGGACGTCACGATGGCGAGGAAACACTCAGCGCGCTTCGTACCTATCTTTCGTAATACTGAGGTTAGTGCTGAAATACATGGCGATGAAATGCATAGCAATGAGACGTGCAGCGACGAAGTGCGTACGATAGCACAGCGACAAAGCGCGTACAACAGCAGGGGAACGACCTGCAAAAACAGCGAGAAGCGATCTGCGAAGTAGCAGGGGAGTAGTTCATGAATCAGATTAAGTGTCCTAAGTGTGGAGAGGTCTTTACCGTCGATGAGGCCGGATACGCCACTATTGTTAAGCAGGTGCGCGACAGCGAGTTTGCTCGTGAGATACACGAACGCGAGGAGCTTATGGAGCGTGAACGTGCACAGGCGGTGGAGCTTGCCGAAAAGCGCATACAGGCACAGCATCAGCAGAGTATTTCTGCGCGAGATGCCCAGATAGCAACGCTCAAAGCCCAGCTTGAGGCAGCGGCCAGTCAGCAGAAGATGGCGCTCGAACGTGCTTCGGCCGAGGCGGCGCGCACGCTGCATGAGGAGGTTTCTCGGATTCGTGCCGAGGCGGCTCAAACCCAGGCCAAAATCCAGCGTGAGGCCGACGGGCTTCGCAATCAACTAGACGAGCAGGAGCGTGCTTTGGAGCTCGCCGTCGTGAAAGCACGCTCCGAAGCAGAACGAGCGCGCACCACTGCTGAACGCGAGCGGGACGATGTACGTGCAGAGCTTGACAAAGAGCGAGCCGTTCACGAAGCTGAGCGCCAGCAGATCGAGGCGGCTCATACACTCGAGCTCGAGAAGGCCAAGAAAGCAAGCGATGAGATTGTTCGCTACAAGGATGCTGAGATCGAGCGTCTGCGTGACATGAAGGCGCGGCTTTCGACCAAGATGCTTGGTGAGACGCTCGAGCAGCATTGTGAGACAGAGTTTAATCGCCTGCGCATGACGGCGTTTCCGCGTGCGTACTTCGAGAAGGATAACGATGCGTCTGCTGGCTCGAAAGGCGATTACATCTTTCGTGAGGAGGATGAGGCCGGCAACGAGGTTGTCTCGATCATGTTTGAGATGAAGAATGAGAGCGACGCGACAGCCAGCAAGCACAAAAACGAAGACTTTTTTAAGAAGCTTGATCACGACCGGCGGCAGAAGGGTTGTGAATACGCCATCTTAGTTACGATGCTCGAGCCTGAAAGCGAGCTCTACAACACGGGTATCGTGGATGTGTCGTACCGTTATCCCAAGATGTACGTAATTCGTCCGCAGTTTTTCATTTCCATCATTACCTTGCTGCGCAACGCTGCCTTAAACGCGCTCAGCTACAAACAGGAGCTTGCAGTGATGAGACAACAGAACATCGACGTGACGAATTTTGAGGAGAAGCTGCTCGAGTTCCAAGACAGGTTTTCGACCAACTACGAACGCGCGAGTCGGAAGTTCCAGTCTGCAATCGATGAGATTGATACCACGATCAGGCATTTGCAGAAGGTGAAGGAAAACTTGCTCTCATCGGAGAACAACCTCAGGCTTGCGAATGACAAGGCGCAGGGACTCACGATTCGTAAGCTTACCTGGAAAAACCCAACCATGCAGCAAGCCTTTGCCGAGGCTCGAGCAGGGCATGACAACAATTCGAGCAGCGTATGAGCGGAGCATGACCGAGGCTTGAGCAGCGCATGAGGAATGATTCATTCGTCATGTTGCCATTCCAAGGAGAAAGGTAGGTTAAGCATGAGAGCATTCATCGCC
>CAYTTI010000061.1:0-6926 GCA_964440675.1 uncultured Coriobacteriaceae bacterium | reverse complement strand
ACACCGACAGATGGGCAAGGAAACGAAGTGTACCTGTGCACCTTAGAAAACATGTCCGGTGTCAACGAAGTGACGATAGACGGAAAATCATATACGCGAAGTGGCGACCATCCAAGCGACGGAAACTTCTATCCTTATGTAACAGGAGAAGACCACATCATTGTCGCAGGTGGGACAACGTATTCTGCTGCGTGGGATGACACAACTCAGACCTTTACTGTATATGCTCATGTTTCCACACCTACAGATAGTCCTACCTCTACCACAGAACCAACCACTGCAGAGCCAACTAGCACAGAACCAACTGAATCAGAGATAACTCCTATCGGTGCTACCACCAGTTCATCTGATCTGCCCAAGACAGGAGATAACACTCATCTAGGCATGTGGACAGCCCTTTTGTGTCTTGCCAGCGGACTTATTGCCTGTGGCTTTTGGCAAAAGATACGAGAGAGGCGACAGGGGTGGAGCCGATAAGACATCCTTTCCCAGAGCACACAACAAGCGCCTTTTAACGTAACGTGTGCAACATACTTGACCTTACCAGTATCCACGTAAATAGGAGTACGCCATGTCAGCACAGGTACTGAGCAATCCGCATGATGCAGCACAAGCCTTGCAGGTCATCGTAGACAACTCGAACAATATTGTATTTTTTGGCGGCGCTGGCGTATCAACTGCAAGTGGTATTCCCGATTTTCGCTCGCCTGACGGCATCTACCACCAGCGCTTTGCCTATCCGCCCGAAACCATCCTTTCGCACAACTTCTACGAAACACACACCAAAGAGTTCTATGACTTTTACCGAGAAAAGATGATCGCGCTGTGGGCGCAACCCAACCAAGCACATAAAAAACTCGCCGAGCTTGAGCAGCCAGGAAAGCTGAGCGCAGTTATAACTCAGAACATAGATGGACTGCACCAGGCAGCAGGCTCGCGCAATGTCTTTGAGCTGCATGGTTCTGTCCATCGCAATGTGTGTCGTGTGTGTGCTGCTACGTATTCGGCCGAGTGGGTGATGGAGCACACAGGCGTGCCAGTATGCGAGCGATGTGGTGGCGATATTAAACCCGATGTGGTGCTTTATGGTGAAGCGCTTGCAGAACAGGTGCTCTTTGGTGCCATGCAAGCTATTCAGGCCTGCGATACGCTCATTATTGGTGGCACGTCGCTGGTGGTATATCCTGCTGCAGGTCTTATTCAGTACTTTTCTGGCAACACCTTGGTCATGTGCAACAAGGAGCCAACAGCACAAGACGCCTCAGCCGATCTCATCTGTGCCTGCGATATCGCCCAGGCCTTCGCTTTTTAACTTAACGCGCGCAACCTACAAACTTAACGCGCGTAATCTACAAACTTAACCTGCGCAACCTGTAAACGGAATGACGCCCTGTGCAAGCTGTTCGAGACAGGCAGCAACTGCCTCATCTTCTACCGAGCCAATATGAAAGTTAGCTACTTCCTTGAGTTCGTCGGTTGCGTTTGCCACAGCAACCGAATACTTCACGTGTGCCAGCATTTCAATATCGTTGCCGGCGTCGCCAAAACAACACACCTCATCGAGGGAAATACCTAATTTGTCGCACATCACGTCAATAGCCGTGCCCTTGTTCCAGCCCTTAGGTGTCATGTTAAGAAAGCCTGCCAGAGGCATAGAAAAGTCTAAGCCAGGTACCTCACGCTTTATCTCTTGCAGTGCGGTGGCAGTTATCTCGCTGTCAACAGGGCAAAAGACATTTGCCTTAACAACGGGATAGCTAGGCAGGCTATCTATGTAGTCCACCCGTTCGGCATAGGACGGAAAACTCTGAGCCAGACCCTCTATGCTTCCCGAAAGCAGATGAATCTTTGAGTCCTCAAAAAGAATTAACCCCAGGCCTTCATCTGTATGGCGCTCACAGAAAGCAGCAACCTCTGCAAGTTGATCATACGGAAGGTAGGCTTCGTATATGAGCTCACCGTCGAGATATATCTGCATTCCGTTGGTTGCAAGCCCCGTAGCACACAGGTATGCGTAGGCACCAAACGCTGGCTCAACGCCGTTCATGGCTCGCCCGGAGGCAGGGCCTATATGGATTCCCGCATCCATACAGGCCTGCATTGCCTTTGCAGTCCGCTCTGATATACACCTTTGCCCATACGGCAAGATGGTGCCGTCCACATCAGTGAGGATGAGCTTGATAGGCAGCGCATCTGCTAGGGGCACCGCATGTGCCGTGGGCTGTGTATCCGCCGTAAGCGCTGTGTCTGCTATGGATGCCGTGGGCTGTGTGTGCATTGATAACCTACTTATACGATGCTTCCAGGATGGCAAGGATATCGTCGTCCGTTACCTTGCAGGGGTTGGAGTTGATGTTGCCACCAACTACCTCGTGATACTTCTTAACGATTGCCGGCATCTCTTCACGTGTGACACCGTAGTCACCCAGCTTCAAATCGGAACAGTTAATGTCGGCAATGAGCTGATCGAGTGCTGCAACGAAATCCTTACCACAGGTCGCATCGTCATGACCCATGGCCTTTGCCATAGCAATCAGCTTGTCCTCGCAGCATTCACGCTCCGCAAGCAAATTAAAGTACGCATGCGAAATCATGATGAGACCAGCACCATGAGGCAAATCGTGGAATGATCCAATTGCGTGCTCTAGGGTGTGCTCAGAGGTAAGAATCATGTAATAGGCAGCCATGGTGTTAGCAACAGCCAGGGCATTGCGCGCCTCTTTATCGGAGCCGTCAGCAACTGCACGCGGCAGGTACTTTGCCACCAGCTCAACCACCTTGAGGGCAAAAGCTTCGCTCATGTAGTGACCCCTGATATTCACCATGGTCTCAGCAGCGTGGAAGAAGGCATCCATGCCCTGATATGCGGTGAAGGTGGGTGGCACCGTCATCATAAGGTCACAGTCCACGATGGAAAGCACCGGATAATCGCCTGCAAGCGCCGACTTTTCCTGCGTTTCCTCGTTGGTGATAACAGAGTACACATCTACCTCGGAGCCCGTACCCGCAGAGGTGGTAATGCACACGAGAGGAAGACCGGGCTTAGTGAACTTCTTGCCGCCAGAGCTCGCGGTGAAGGAGTAATCCCAACACGCGCCGCCATTCGTCGCAATTTTTGCGATGATCTTAGCTGCGTCCATGGTAGAGCCACCGCCCAGCGCAACAACAAAATCACAGTTATTCTCGACGGCCATCCTTGCGCCATCATCAACAGAATCGGTGGTTGGGTTTGGCTTAATGCCCTCATACAGTACGTACTCAACGCCAGCTGCATCAAGTTCGGCATAGACCTTATCGAGGTGTCCGTGACGCTTCATGGAACCACCACCAGAAATGGCGATGAGCGCCTTTTTGCCCGGCAGCTTTTGCTCGTGCAGCTTCTGAAGCTGACCAGGACCAAACAGCACACGCACGGGAATATTAAACACAAATTGGTCAACCATACAGGGGCTCCCTCTCTACTCGTAACTATGAACTCCACTCGTAACTATCAACCGATCATGTATTGTACTAGGCTCATGAGCGTTTCTATGAGTTTCTCGACCGATAATACAAAATATAACAATAAAGCTCCACGAAGACGAAAGCAATACAGCTGCGCAAGGACGAACGCAGTGAGGCAACACGGGAACGAGAGCAGTAAAGCCACACAAGGACGAAAGGATATCGAATGAGTTCAACTACACCAAGTTCAGCTACACCAAGCACCGGCCAAACAGCGCCGCGCATTGCCATAATTGGCAAAGGAGCCTTAGGGCTTCTGTTCGCAGACATTGCCTGTGCTCATCTTGGGCACGAGGCAGTGAGCTTCGTTATGGACGAGCAACGGCTCGCACGCGATGCCACACGTCCCTACCGTGTAAATGGACGCGAAGTCAACTTTCATGGAGATACCCCCGAGAACATCGCTGCGGTTGACATGGTAATCGTTGCAACCAAAACGCCCGCACTTCCTGCGGTGCTCCCCCTTATTGACCCGCTACTGAAAGAGGACACCTGTATTCTTTCCGTTCTCAATGGCATTCTGAGTGAAGGGGAAATTGCAGCTCGGTATGGCTGGGAGCATGTGTGCGGAACTGTTGCGCAGGGTATGGATGCTATGCGCATTGACAATGAGATGACCTATGCCAACCCAGGCGAGATCCGCATTGGAGCACTTCCTCACACACCGGCTGCGCTGGTAGAGAAGGCGGCATCCATTCTTGCTGCTACGGGTATCCCCTTCTCACAGTGGGACGACATAGAGTACCGCATGTGGGCAAAGCTCATGCTCAACGCTGGCATAAACCAGGTATGTTGTGCCTTTAACGCTACCTATGGTGAGGTCGTAAGCAAACAAGACGATGGCGGCTACCACAATAGTAAGCTCTTTAGGCTCTTCGTTTCGGCCATGCGCGAAGTGGTAAGTGTTGCTCGAGCTGAAGGAATTGCCCTCAAAGAACATGACCTCACCGAAATGGTCGCCACTATAGAAAGGCTTCATCCAGACAGCATGCCGTCGATGGCGCAGGATGGAATCATGCACAATCGTACCGAAGTTGATGCCTTTGCCGGAGAGGTATGTCGGCGTGCTCGTAAGCACTCCATCCTTGTTCCCGTAAACGAGTTTCTATACCACCGCATTCGCTCCCTTGAAGCGAGCTGGAACCACGACTAGGCGAGTAAGGATACGCGCGAGCTGGAGCAACAACTGGATGAAAGCTGAAACAACGACTAGCTGAATAAGGATACGCATGAGAACAAAGGTTGGCATTATTGGTGCCATGGAAGTTGAGGTTGAGCTGCTCCATAACAATATGGATGAGCTGCGCTCCTACAGGATTGCAGGCCTTGAGCTGTGGGAGGGTCTGCTCGGCTCAACCGATGTGTGTGTGGTACGCAGTGGCATTGGCAAGGTAAACGCCGCGCTCGCAGCTGAGCTGCTTATTGAACGCTTTCAGGTAAGCCACGTCATTAACACCGGAGTTGCAGGTAAGCTTAGCGCTCGTTTTGCGCCTGAGCTTAGCTCTGAACCAGCATTCGGGTCTACACGTGAACCTGCGCCTGAGCTCATGCCAAAACCTGTACCTGAGCTTTCTATTGGCGATTTGGTTGTATCGAAGGACTGTGTACACCATGACGTCGACGCCACTGTCATTGGTTACGAGCCCGGACAGATTCCTGCTATGCCAAGCTATGCTTTTGAGGCAGACGAAAATCTACGTCGCCTTGCCGTACATGCTGCGCAAGAGCTTGCACCTGAACAAAAGGTGGTAGAGGGACGTGTGGCATCGGGTGATCAGTTTATTGGGAGCAGCGCAGTTAATGCTCGCATCGCACAAACCTTTAACGCACTGTGTTGCGACATGGAGGGGGCAGCTATTGCACAGGTTGCCTGGGTTAACCAGATTCCCTTCGTTGTGGTACGCGCCATCTCAGATGGAGCAAACGACGCTTCGCATGTTGACTACCCCAGCTTTGAGCGTATGGCTGCTGAGCGCTGCGCTGCAATCGTTCAACACATGGTGGCAGCCCTCGCGTAAGTCATGAGCTGCCTGCCGCAAGGCAGCCCTTACGTAAGCTACCACCAATCACCGCGCGCTGCTGCGAAGCAGCCCTCACGTGAGCAAGGGCTGCTTCGTCGTCACCGCAGAGGGCGAACTGCTCGTACTCCTGAGACTATTCGTACTCCTGAGCAAGGGTTTCGATGAGCTGGGCCACACGACTCGCCATAGTGTCGATCTGCTCGGTAGTGATAACCAAGGGTGGCAGGAAGCGAACAATGCTGTCGCCAATGTGGTTGAGCACCAAGCCCGCAGCAAGTCCCTGTTCTACCAGCTCATTCGCAATGGGAACGTCAAGCTCAATGGCACGCATCAGGCCGTGTCCACGTACATCAACAACGTGTGGCAGGCCTGCAAGTACCTGCTTGAGGTACGCACCGGTAGCAATAACGTGCTCACCGATGCCCTCTTCTACCAGCGTTTCCACTGTTGCACGCCCACAGGCACTGGCAAGTGAGTTGCCACCGAAGGTAGAGCCATGGTCTCCGGGCACCATAAGGTCTGCTACCTCATCGCGCGCGGCAAAGGCCCCCATGGGAAATCCGCCGCCGATGCCTTTAGCCATGCTTACAATGTCGGGCACAATGCCTGCAAGCTGATAAGAAAACGGAGCACCACAACGGAAGAATCCCGTTTGCACCTCATCGATCATGAGGACAAGACCCCGCTTACGACAGAGCTTGGAAACTGCCTGCAAGTATTCAAAGTCGGCTGGCCATACGCCACCCTCTCCTTGCACGCACTCGAGCATGACAGCACATACCGCACCACACTCAGGCTCAGGATTATCTATAGCCGCCACAAGAGCGTCGATATCGTTCAAGGGAACCGACATAAAGCCTTGAGGCATAGGCCTAAAGCTTTGGTGAAAGATATCCTGACCTGTAGCGGCAAGCGCTGCTAAGGTACGCCCATGAAAGCTCTGCTTTGCTGAAATAATGCCTGAGGCTCCGTCCAAGCGCTTTTCGCCCCAGCGCCGCGCGAGTTTAATGGCACCCTCGTTGGACTCTGCCCCCGAGTTCGAGAAGAACAGGCGCCAGGTATCACCAGTGGAGCCCGTAACGTGCCCCTCAGAATCGGTCGTGGTGCTCAACAGCTTGGAGACCCCGCAGGCAAGCTCGTTGCGATTCTCGGTATAAAAATAGTTTCCTACCTGCCAAAGTTTAGTGGCCTGTTGCTGCAACACCTCAACCAGCTTAGGGTGACAATGTCCCAAACATACCACGCCAATGCCTGCAAAGAAATCGATGTACTCTTTGCCTTCGCTGTCGATAAGGACAGCCCCCTTACCCGAGACAAATTCAACGGGCAAACGCCCATAGCTGTGTATAAGGTAGGTTTCGTCGGCCACCTGTACGTCTTTACTCACGGTTCCCACGTGTT
>CAYTTI010000060.1:0-6939 GCA_964440675.1 uncultured Coriobacteriaceae bacterium | reverse complement strand
AAGTACACGGAGGATGCAACTCGGCTCCTCGACCTCGTGGGTGGCAAGGAAAATATCTCTGCTGTCACGCACTGCGTAACACGCATGCGTTTCGTACTCGTGGATCCGGACAAGGCTGATGTCAAGGCGATCGAGGATCTTCCAAGCGCCAAGGGCACCTTCACACAGGCCGGCCAGTTCCAGGTGATCATCGGCAACGACGTTGCCGACTTTTACCAGGAATTCACAACGGTTTCGGGTATCGAGGGCGTCTCAAAGGAGGCTGCCAAGGCTACGGCAGGAGCCAAGCAAAACCTTGTTCAGCGCACAATGGGCGTCTTGGGTGAGATCTTCGCCCCGCTCATCCCAGCACTCATCTGTGGAGGCCTCATCCTGGGCTTTCGTAACATCATCGGTGAGGTCTATTTTTTCGATGATACCGGCGCTTTCAATCTTGAACACGGTACCCAATCCATCGCCGACATGTGGGTCTTTTGGAGCGGCATGTACAATTTCCTCTGGGTCATCGGTGAGGCCGTCTTCCACCTGTTACCCGTAGGTATATGCTGGTCGGTCACCCGCAAGATGGGCACAACACCCATCCTCGGCATAGTCTTAGGTCTCACACTCGTCTCACCACAGCTGCTTAACGGCTTCTCTGCTGCTAGTGCTACTGCACAAGACATGGCGGCGTACACCTACGACTTTGGATTCTATTCCTTTGTTGGTACCGGCTACCAGGGCCAAGTCATTGCCTCGCTCATGGCTGCCTTCGTACTTGTGGGGCTCGAGAAATTCTTCACCAAGGTCACTCCCGATGTCATACGCATGATCGTCGTACCATTCATGTCCCTTGTGCCCGCTGTGTTCATCGCGCATCTCGTGGTCGGTCCTGTTGGCTGGAGCATCGGTGATGCCATTGCTAACGCGGTTCAGTGGGGTCTCGACTCCAACCTCCGCGTCCTGTTTGCCGCACTCTTCGGCGCTCTCTACGCACCCCTTGTCATGACCGGCCTACACCATATGACTAACGCCATCGACACCCAAATGGTAAGTATCTACGGGTACACAACCTTGTGGCCCATGATCGCACTTTCCAATATCGCACAAGGCTCGTCAGTACTCGCTATGACCGTACTCCAGCGCAAAAACGACCGTGCTCAGCAAGTGAACTTCCCCGCATTCATCTCCTGCTATCTCGGTGTCACCGAACCGGCACTCTTTGGAGTCAACCTCAAGCATAAATTCCCGCTCATCTGCGGCATGATCGGCTCCGCCATCTCAGCTATGGTCTGCACTGGCTTGGGCGTCAAGGCACTCTCCATTGGCGTGGGTGGTTTGCCCGGTATCCTGTCGATCATGTTTGAGTACTGGAGCATCTTTGCCTTATGCATGCTCATCGCTGTGGTCATTCCTTTCGCACTCACCTACCTCGTAGGTCTGCGCCAACTTCCCGCCGAGGCTAGAAATACGACCGTGGAGCACTACCGCGCCTAGGGAGGGTTATCCGATGCCAGCTTCTGCTCAACAATCGAAGTCATCCTTTATGCGTGACTTTCACAAAAGTGTTGTCTACCAGGTTTACGTAAAGAGCTTCTGCGACTCCAATGGCGATGGCATCGGCGACCTGCCAGGTGTCACGAGCAAACTCGACTACCTTGCTCGGCTGGGAGTGGACTACCTATGGCTCACTCCGTTCTACCCCTCACCGCAGGCTGACGGCGGCTATGACATTGCGGACTACTGTGCCGTAGACCCTGTCTACGGCACGCTCACGGATTTCGACGAACTCGTCGCTCAAGCGCACGCGCGGAAAATGGGCATCATGCTCGATATGGTACTCTGCCATACCTCCACAAAGCACAAGTGGTTTCAGCGGGCACTTGCCGGAGATGAGAGATACCGTCGCTACTACATCCTGCGCGACGGACGGCAATCCACCGGCTTTGGAGATCCCGGGGAGCCGCCCACTAACTGGCAGTGTCTCTTCGGCGGCAGCGCCTGGGAGTGGGAGCCCCGACTTGGCAAGTGGTACCTACACCTACATGACGTAAGCCAGCCCGACCTCGACTGGACCAACCCCGAGGTACGCAAGGAGCTTGCGCGTGTGGTGAACTTCTGGAAGACGCGCGGGGTTACCGGTTTTCGTTTTGATGTGATCAACCTCATCTCAAAGCCAGCCGTCTTTGAAGATGACCTCGACGGTCAGGGTAGACGCCTTTTTGCTGACGGCCCCCGCGTACACGAATACCTGAAGGAGCTCGTCGAACGCACCGGTATAGCGGACATGGTCACAGTGGGAGAGATGGCCTCCACCACGCTCGAGAACTGTGTACGCTACTCACGCCCCTCCGAGCGCGAGCTCTCCATGACTTTCAGCTTCCACCACCTTAAGGTCGATTATGCAAACGGTTGCAAGTGGGAGCTTGCCGAACCCGATATAGCTCGGCTCCGCGAGATCTTATGCTCGTGGCAGGAGGGCATGCAAGAAGGGGATGGCTGGAATGCCCTATTCTGGGACAACCACGACCAGCCGCGCGCCGTGACGCGCTTCGGCGGTCGCGATGGGGCAGGCTGCCGAGGCGGCAGCTGGGAGCACGTTGGCAAGACGCTTGCCCTCTGCGCACATCTCATGAAGGGCACACCTTACATTTACCAAGGAGATGAGCTTGGAATGACCAATCCGGGCTATGATTCAATCTCCATGTTCGACGACGTCGAGAGCAAGAACCACTACCGCATCATGCTCGAAGACGGAAAGTCACCCGCCGAGGCTCTGCATATCGTAAATGAGCGGTCGCGCGACAACTGTCGCACACCCATGCAGTGGACATCCGGCTTAGAGGCTGGGTTCACAACAGGTCGAGCCTGGCTGCGCGTACCCGATAACCACCGACTGATCAACGCGCAAAACGAGATGGGTGTCGAGGGCTCCATGTTCGAGTTCTACCGTGAACTCGTGCGTCTGCGCCACGAGTTAGACGTAATCTCCCTTGGCAGGGTACGCTTCCTCGATGCAGGGGCAGCAGCACCCAAGGTCATAGCCTTCGAGCGGACGCTCGGGGATGTACGCCTCGTAGTAGCATGCTCCTTCGACGAAAAAGCCTGTAAGCTCGCCGATCTCAGACTCGAAGGCCACAAAGTGCTGCTCACAAGCTACGAGGACGTCCCAATCCCTGGAATCCTGCGTCCCTTTGAGGGTGTTGCCTGGCTGCTAAGCTAGGGTGTCGCCTGGCTGCTGTAGGTACGCGATACCTTGCCGGCGTGCAACACCTTGTCGGTGCGCGACTGCCTTGTAACTCTATAGGTACGCAACTACCTTGTCACCCATCTCCTGAGTCCCGAGGATCTGCCTGTGTTCTGTATGCTCGTCGGCAATATCTTTAGTACGCCAGCCGTCAGCAAGCACCTGCTCTACGGCCGTATGCACGCAGTCGGCAGCTGTATCCATATGCAAGCTGTAGCGTAGCAACAACTCAACCGAGAGAATCTGCGCCAAAGGGTTTGCGATGCCCTTGCCCGCAATATCGGGGGCAGATCCGTGACTTGGCTCATAGAGTGCGACCCCATCGCCAAGGCTTGCACTCGCAAGCATCCCGAGCGATCCGGTAATTTGTGCTGCCTCATCGGAGAGAATGTCACCAAACATGTTTTCCGTAAGCACTACATCGAAATCGGCAGGCCGCTCGATAAGTTGCATCGCGGCATTATCTACCAACACATCTTCCAACTCGATGTCGGGATAGTCAGCATCGTGTATACGATGCACAATTTCACGCCACATACGACTGGTTTCGAGCACGTTGGCCTTGTCTACACTCGATACCTTGTGTCGGCGCAGCCTCGCTGCCTCAAAGGCCTGACGTGCGATACGCTCCACCTCGTACTCGCAATACTCCATGGTGTCGTATGCCCGCTGACCTGGTTCCCCATTGATGCCAGCGCCGGCTTCATGGTAGATGCGCTCGCGTCGGCCAAAATACAGGCCACCGGTAAGCTCGCGCACAATCACCATGTCAACGCCGTCAATTATTTCAGGACGAAGGGTTGATGCATCACGCAGCGCAGGAAATATTTGGACAGGACGCAGGTTCGTATACAGACCAAGCTCACGACGAATAGCTAGCAAACCCTGCTCTGGGCGTGGAGCGTACGGATCGGTCGTATCCCACTTGGGTCCTCCAACAGATGCAAGCAATACTGCATCCGACGCACGCGCCGCTTCGAGCGTTGCATCGGGCAGAGCACTACCACAGGCATCTATAGCAGCACCGCCAATCAAGGCATCGCTGCAAACAAAGGAAACGTTGTAACGCTCGCCCAACGCCCGTAGCACTTTTTTGGCTTCTGCCATTATCTCTGGACCGATGCCGTCGCCAGGCAAACAACAAATAGCATAGCTTGCGCGTACGCCTGAGCCTGATGTTGCGTCTGGTATCGAACTCGACATGACTATCCTTTCTGCTGAGCCAACTTGGCTCGCGTGCGCTCGATCAGACCCCCCGCTTGAATAATCTCAGCAATAAAGGGTGGGAAGGGTTCTGCCATAAAGCTTTGCCCAGTAGTGAGATTGCGTATCTCTCCCGTATCGGTATCTACTACCACCTTATCACCCTTGCTCGTGGCATCCACGGCATCCGAGCACTCGAGGATCGACAAGCCCATGTTGATGGCATTGCGATAGAAAATGCGTGCGAAACTTTTGGCAATAACGCAGCTCACCCCTGCCGCCTTAATGGCAACGGGAGCGTGCTCACGGCTCGATCCACAGCCAAAGTTCTCATCGGCAACAATAATGTCGCCCGGCTGCACTGAACTTGCAAATGCAGGGTCGAGGTCCTCCATGACGTGTTTTGCAAGATCCTGTGGGTCGGAGGTATTAAGATAGCGCGCTGGAATAATGACATCGGTATCGACATCACGACCGTACCTAAATACCGTTCCCTCAAATTTCATGGCAACTCCTATCCTTAAGTCGTTGCATAGTTTCCTTAGTCGTTGCGTATGTCTCTTGCTTATCGCTTTCCTTAGGTATGGGATTTCTCCCAATTGTTGGACTGTCTGTTGGACTGCCTTTAGTCCAAATCAGAAGGCAGCGCAATATGGCCAGCAACCGCACTCGCCGCAGCTACCGCCGGGCTTGCCAAATACACTTCGCTCGTGGCATCCCCCATGCGTCCTACAAAGTTACGGTTAGTGGTAGAAATACAACGCTCACCTGCTGCAAGAATGCCCATGTAGCCACCCAGGCATGGTCCACAGGTAGGTGTTGAGAACACGCAACCTGCATCGATAAAGATGTCGGCCAAGCCTTCCCGCATACACTGTTTGAACACCTGCTGGGTTGCCGGAATAACGATACAGCGAACACCTGAGGCGATGCTGCGATGTGCCAGTACCTCAGCAGCAGCGCGCATGTCTTCAATACGGCCGTTGGTACACGACCCAATAACTGCCTGGTCAATAACAACCTCTCGACTCTGGGCAACCGGACGTACGTTTGATGGTAGGTGAGGCCAGGCAACACAAGGTGCTATGTCCTGTGCATCGATATAAATTGTTTGGGCATAGTCTGCGTCTGGATCGGCGTGGTATTCCACATAGGGACGCTGACAGCGGCCTTCAAGCCACGCACGGGCAACGTCGTCCACTTCAATTATGCCTGCCTTGCCCCCTGCTTCAATTGCCATATTAGAGATGGTCATACGCTGATCCATACTCAAACTACGAATAGTAGAGCCACAAAATTCCATCGCCTGATACAGAGCGCCATCCACACCGATCTTGCCAATGATATACAAGATGATATCTTTGCCTGTTGCGCCTTGGGGAAGGGCTCCTTCGATCACAATTTGAATGGTGGGCGGCACCTTAAACCACGCCGTTCCCGTTGCAAGGCCAACTCCTGCATCGGTGGAGCCAACGCCCGTTGCAAAGGCTCCTAGGGCACCGTAGGTACAGGTATGCGAATCGGCACCAATGACCAAATCACCCGGCACGACCGTTCCTGTTTCTGGCAGCAGTGCATGTTCAATGCCAGCACAACCCTGCTCCCAATAGTGAGTAATGCCCTGTTCGTGTGCGAAATCACGCATTATCTTAGTTTGCTCCGCACTTTTAATATCCTTATTGGGAGCATAGTGGTCGGGAACCAAGCACACCCGATCTCGATCAAACACGCTATCTACGCCGAGATCACGAAAGGTCGTAATGGCGATGGGTGCCGTGATATCGTTAGCCAATACGAGATCTAATGTGCATTCAACAAGCTGATTGGGTCGTACCTCTTCTAAGCCAGCATGTGCCGCAAGAATCTTTTCGGCCACAGTCATCGGTCGTGCCATACCTATCCTCTCCTACTAGCAAGCGCGTCCCCGCATGACGCGACAAGTTCCCTGTATTTCATACGAATCCAGCGATGCCGGAATAAACACGCTGCGCAGCGTTGGTACCTTAACCGCGTCGGTACCCCCTGCAATAGTTGGGGTGCCGGAAACTACCGTAAGGTAGTTGGGTCTTGCATCACAGGATATGTGCACACTGTCTACGACATCGATAAGCTCCAAGCAGTAGCGTGAACATGACACAAGCTCACGCACGCAGGTATGCGAGGCTTGTTCTGCGCCGTAGTGCACAATCGTAGAGCTTGCCTCGGGATGACACACGTCCAGCGCCTTATCTATGTGAAGCTCACGACGATTCCCGAAAGCATCACAGCGATCGTAATCGTAAAAACGATAGGTCGTATCGGAATTAGTTGACATCTCGATCGCCAGAACTCCAGCACCTAAGGCATGTAGTTCTCCCTGGCAAATATGGGCAAAGTCTCCCGCCTCGACATTGAGATGGGTAAGGTAATCTCCTATGGTTTTGCTCTCGATGGCTTCTCGTATATCTTCAATCGTTTCAAGATTACAGCCGGCAACTATCTGTGCGCCTGGTTTGGCCTGAACGATAAAC
>CAYTTI010000059.1:0-7027 GCA_964440675.1 uncultured Coriobacteriaceae bacterium | reverse complement strand
GGTGAGGGGCCCGGCAAAAACGAGGACTTACAAGGCGAGCCCTTTGTGGGGGCAGCGGGCAAACGGCTCGACTCGCTCTTGGGCTTGGCAGGACTTACCCGCGAGGAAGTATATATTGCCAACGTTATCAAGTGTCGGCCGCCTAACAACCGCAATCCGCGACCCGAAGAGATTCAGGCCTGTGCTCCTTTTCTGCGTGAACAAATTCGCAGCATTTGGCCAGATGTTTTAGTGTGTCTAGGCAACTTCGCCACGCAGTTTGTGCTGCGTACCGAGGTTGGCGTCATGAAGATGCGCGGTAAGTTTTACACAACAGGTCATTTTACGGTTATGCCTACCTTTCATCCTGCCGCTACGATATATCACCACGACTGGCTAGCGTTGCTGGAACATGATATGAAGATGCTCGGAGTATGGCTGCAAGAGCATGCTCCACACGATGAAGGGGAGCGCGATGTGTGAACGGGTACATAACGGGCTTAGCCTGCTCGACAGCGCAACCTATCTGGTTGATTCTCCGGCAGCCATGAGATATCTGGGCGAGCTATTGGGTTCGCTCTTACAGTCGGGCGATGTAGTGGTACTTACCGGTAGCTTGGGAGCTGGGAAAACTCAGCTTGCGAAAGGTGTGGCACAAGGTCTCGGGGTAAGAGAGGACGTAACTAGTCCAACATTTGCCATTATAAACGCATATCAGGGCGCAGAAATGCCCCTGTATCATGTGGATTTGTATCGACTTTCGGGCTTTGAAGAGCTAGAGGATACAGGAATTTTTGACATCTTGGGTGAAGGTGTGTGCCTGATCGAGTGGGGTGAGCTTTTCTCGCGTCAGTTGGGAGAAGAGCGGCTCGACATTTTTATTGAGCGTATGGATGAGCCAGCAGATAACGAATGTGCGTCTACGCGTCTTGTCCGCATGGTCGCCTGCGATCTACACTCTTCCGATATCATACAGGCGCTCGATGCGTTGGTTCGGGACATGCAGGATGGCTGAACAGGTACCTAGCATGTTTCGTGATGCGTCGGATACGGATACCTTAGTGGCGTACGATGCAGCAGGTGATGGGTGTGCTCCTGGCATTGCTCGCGCTCGTAGTGCCACTCCTAGCGTTGCTAGTTCTCGCAGCGCTACTCCCAGCACTACCACCCCTCGTATTGCACTTGCACTCGATACCTCGTCCAACAGGCTGTGTTGTGCGGTGGGTCGTATCGCATCTACCGGTGGCATAGCTACGGTAGAGATCCTCGCACAGGCCGATCATGAATGCATGCGCCAAGCCAACGTTGAGCTGCTTGCTACCTGTGAGCAGGTGCTCGAGGTAGCAAAGCTTTCCTGGGACGATATTGATATGCTGGTGGTCGGGCGCGGTCCGGGCTCGTTTACTGGCGTGCGCATAGGTATTGCTACTGCTAAAGGGCTATCCTGCGCCTTGCTGTGTCCGCTGTATGGCGTATCGACGTTGGACGCCTGCGCTTGGGCAAATTGGAAAGCAGGTGCGCGCGGTCGTGTCGCCGTTATGGCGGATGCCATGCGCAAGGAGGTATATCCCGGTATCTACGAGCTGAGCGATACGGGTGTTAAGCGCATGTTTGCTACCGAGTCAGTCCTCAAGGCTCACGAGTGTATAGATACGTGGGTGGCACAGAGCGTGCACACTCAGGCGCTCCTTACCGGTGATGCTTTGTGTAAATACTACGATCAGGTTGCCGAGGCAGGCTTTACTAACATTGCTGCGCAGGACATGTGGTTCCCCTCAGGCGAAGGTTTGCTGTACGCCTACGCCTATGCTACGGATGCCGCACATGATGCAACTCTTGCTACAACGCTTGCTACGGACACTCCAGGTGCCGCACACACCGCAGCGCTTGCTACAGGAGATCCCGCCCTTGTCCTTCCCATCTACACGCGACTTTCCGATGCTGAAGAAACCGAACGTAGACGCCTAGGCATGCAAAAGCCCTCCCAACTCTCTGTTACTGGTTTGCACGATGCGCTTGCTAATAGGCATGTACAGCTGCGTCCAATGTCCATTCATGATCTTGTCCAAGTTGCAAAGCTCGAGGCAGCTACGTGGGATGGGCGAGCTCATACAGCATGGAGTGAGCAGGCATTTCTGGATGTCGTGCAGCTTGTTGAGCACTCATGGTGGGTGGCACATGATGAGGGAGAGATTATCGGCTTTGCTGGTGGTAGGCTCGCCGGTGATGATTTTGAAGTGCTCGACCTCGTAGTGTGTGAAAAGCGGCGACGCGCAGGCATTGCGACAAAGCTCATACAGCGACTCGCCTACGATGCCTTGATGCTAAACGCTCAACAGATTGTTCTTGAGGCTGACGCAGGTGATCTTGCGGCGTGTGCATTCTATAGCTCGCTTGGTTTTAATGCGGTGGCTGTGCGGCGCAACTACTATGGACAAGGACAGGATGCCGCCCTCATGAAGCGTGCTTTGCCGCTGCTTGAGCGGCATGCGACATGCGATGATCAGGTAGCGCCTGCCCCCTCAGTCTACAGCTGGCCGCCACATATCGAACATCGCTCACAGCAAAGCATAGACGCCATACGCGATGCGGGCGGACTTATCCTTGCCATCGAGTCGAGCTGCGATGAGACAGCAGCTGCAATTATCGACAGCCATGGCACGGTGATTGCTAGCAAGGTAGCTACACAGATAGATTTTCATGCCCGCTTTGGAGGTGTTGTGCCAGAGATTGCCTCGCGCAAGCACGTTGAGGCAATTGTAGGGGTGTACGAGGCGGTTATGGCAGAAGCGGGCGCGCACTTTGGCTGTACAAGTCTAGTGGCCAAAGATCTCAGCTGTGTAGGCGTTACCTACGGGCCTGGGCTTGTTGGAGCCTTAGTGGTCGGTGTGGCTTTTGCCAAAGGTGTATGTGCTGCGGCTCAACTACCCTTGGTAGGCGTCAACCACCTCGAAGGGCACCTCTTTGCGAACTTACTTGCCACGCCGGATCTTCAGCCGCCTTTTGTCGCAAGCCTCGTATCTGGCGGTAACACCATGCTGGTACATGTGCGCGACTGGGGCGACTACCACATTATGGGCGAGACGATAGATGACGCCGCAGGTGAAGCCTTCGACAAGGTGGCCAAGGCGCTTGGCCTGGGCTATCCAGGAGGACCTGTCATCTCTCGGCTTGCAGCACAGGGAAACCCCAAGGCCATCAACTTCCCGCGCGCCATGATATCGAGTGGTGATTATCGCTTCTCACTTTCCGGACTTAAGACCTCTGTTATGACCTATATCGAACGCGAGCAAGCTGCTGGACGTCCTATTCATCTGCCAAATTTAGCAGCAAGTTTTGAGGCGGCGGTGATAGACGTACAGGTTGCAAAGGCGCTGGCCGCAGTTAAAGAAACCGCCGTTTCTGATTTCTGTGTTGGTGGCGGTGTTGCGTCGAACCCTCAGCTACGACAAAGCTATATAGAAGCATTCTCTCAACGCGGTGTACGTGTAACTATTCCTTCGCCGGAGCTGTGTACCGACAACGCCATCATGATTGCTTTGGTGGCGCGTCGTTTGTGGAAGCTCGGTAAAACTCACGACCTATCATTGGATGCCTGTGCTCGTTTGAGCCTAGAAGTTGCAGAATAGAGATAAAGAGCGTGCAAAATATGCACGAATAAGGGAAGGGACATAATGAGTAACATGGATAAAGAGCAAGGTCATCTTCATTCGTTATCACGACGGTCGTTTGTTGTTGGGGGTACGGCATCTGCAGCTTTAGTAGCACTTGCGGGGTGTAGCTCAGAAGGCAGCACTTCCGATGACTCAGATGAGGGTAGTTCTTCTACCGGTTCAGATGACACTATTCTGCGCGTTGGCATGGAAGCGGCAAATGCGCCTTACAACTGGCAAACAGATACCGAGACCGAATACACTATCCCCATCCAAGATCTCGAGGATGCCTATGCCGATGGCTATGACGTACAAATTACCAAGATTGTGGCCGAAGAGCTTGGCCGCGAACCGGTGGCGGTAAAGCTTGCATGGAGCGGGCTCATTGAGGCGGTCAACCTCGGTACGATCGATTTGATTATCGCTGGCATGACGCCAACCGAAGAGCGTATGGAATCCATCGACTTTACCGACAACTACATTGTTGATACCTTCGGTATACTCGTGCGCGCCGACTCTGAGTATGCGGGAGCAACCTCACTTTCTGATTTTGCAGGCGCGGCAGTAATGGGGCAGCGCGATACTCTGCTCGATGAGGTTATCGATGAAATCCCCGATGTAGTTCATCTCACTGGTGCCGACTCTATTCCGTCGTGCATTACTGCCC
This sequence comes from uncultured Coriobacteriaceae bacterium, assembly GCA_964440675.1. GTDB lineage: Bacteria > Actinomycetota > Coriobacteriia > Coriobacteriales > Atopobiaceae > CADBMC01. The sequence goes on along the minus strand of CAYTTI010000059.1, from coordinate 2,728 downwards.
TGCTCAATCAAACCTGTGATGCCGTTGTGTTCAATGAACTTACCCGCGAGGTATACCTCTCTGCAAACCCCGAACTGGTAGCCATTGATTTCGATGAAGGGGAAGGCTTTTCGGAGGATGAGCCCTGTGCAATTGGCCTTGCAAAGGGACAGGACGAACTGCTCGAACAGCTTAACGAGATCATTGGAACCATCTCTGAGGAAGAGCGTGAGCAGCTGTGGCAGGAGGCGGTAGAGCGTCAGCCCGAGTAAGATCAAGCGGCTATCGTGTAGTGGAGCATTTCACGCCATCTTATGCTAGGGTGTGCTGCGAGCGGCTATGTCGTGTATGAAAGAGAGGTAACACGCATGTCTGAGGGTGGACGCAATATAACGCGCCGCGATTTTGCGCGGCTTTCTGGTGCGGCTGCAAGCACGGCACCACTGGTAGCGCTCTTTGGGTGTAGCTCAAGCTCGGGTGATGGATCAGATGATGTTGCAGGCAGTGCAGACGACACGTCCACGCTGCGCGTGGGCATGGAAGCTGCGTATGCTCCTTACAACTGGCAAACAGATACCGAGACCGAATACACCATTCCTATCGACGGCCTCGACGGTGCCTATGCTGATGGCTACGATGTTCAAATTGCCAAGGCTGTCGCAGAAGAGCTCGGTCGTGAGCCGGTGGCAGTCAAGCTTGCTTGGGAAGGGCTCATCGACGCTGTGAACAATGGCACGATAGATGTCATTATTGCTGGTATGACGGCCACCGATGAACGCCGCGAATCCATCGATTTTTCTGACGCCTACTTTATCGAGAGCTACGGCTTGCTTGTGCAACAGGATTCTGAGTTTGCTGACGCCACGACGCTTGCTGACTTTGCAGGAGCAGCTGTTGTTGGCCAGGCCGATACTATTTACGACGAGATTATCGACGACATCCCCGATGTTAATCATCTAACGCCTCTCGGCTCGATGCCTGAGGTTATTGCGGCGGTTAACAGTGGTACGGCGGATGCGGGTACCTATAGTGTTGCGACAACGGAGGCGGTGCTGCGTTCCAATCCGAACCTCATTAATGTTAACTTTGCAGAAGGTGAGGGATTCCAGGAGGAATCCGAGTGCAACATCGGTCTTGCAAAGGGTCAAGAAGATCTTCTCGAGCAACTTAACGACGCCCTAGCCACCATATCTCAGGAAGAGCGTGACCAAATGTGGTCGGACTCCTGTGATCGCCAGCCAGCATAACTATGATCGTCAGCCGGCATGACACCGGATTGCTTATTGGTTCACGTTTGAGCTGTTTTAGCTAGCGTTTGGGCTGTTACCTAATGTAGACGAGGATCGGGTGCGGGCAGAATCACACTCAACTGTGGCACCCGATCGTGCAAGGAGTCTCATGCCCCACACTTCACGAAACGAAGATGTATATGCGGTCGAAAACGAAGGCGCATACGACGACATCATCGATGATGTTGAGAAGAAATGTGCTTTTCTGAACTTTGTTACCTGTGATCATCGCTACGTCTACCTTGGCACAAGCGCACTTGTTTTGGTTGCATGTGGCCTGCTTACCACCGATCCTTCTCAGATGAGCTTTCTTAGCACAACTTCTGGGCTAGAGTTGGCGATTGCCGTATGTATGTTTGCCTGGCTCGCCCTTTCTGCTGTGGCTCTTGTGGTCAAACTCATCCACTGGAATAGCTACGACACCACCTTCTTCAAGAAACAAGCTGTAGTGCGCACGTCCCGTATCGCTTCGTACCTTGTGTGGTTCTTGGTGCTGCTCGTAGTATTCGACCGCGTTGTTCTGTGGTTGTGTGCGAAGTGGATGGTGGCAACATCTGCAAGCTCCAATCCCAGCGATTTTCTCAGCAGCGCCATGTACATGGTGAACGCATCGCTTTCTATGTATCGTCAGGGCATTCTTACCACGCTGGGGCTTGCGGTATTTGGAACGGCTATTGCCTTTGTGCTGGCGGTGCTCATGGTATTTCTTCGTATTCAGGAGCCAGGACGTTCCGATAACGACTTTATCAAGTTTATAAAGCACGTCGGCTCGGGCTTTGCTTCGGGGTACAGCTACATCGTGCGTGGTACGCCGATGATGGTGCAGGGGCTCATTATCTACTCCTTCGGCTTTAGCTTTGTGAGGGGTTTCGGCTTTTCCATCTCGGAGGTAACGGGTATTTGGACATACTTCCGTGCGGGTCTCGTGATTATTTCGCTTAACTCAACGGCCTATATTATGGAAGCCCTGCGCGGCGGTATTGAAGCAGTCGATCCAGGACAGGCTGAGGCTGCTCGCTCCTTAGGCCTCACGCAGTGGCAAGCCATGATGAAGGTTGTGTTTCCCCAGGGCATTCGCAATGCAATTCCGGCACTCTCAAACGAAGTCGTTATTAATATCAAGGACTCCTCGGTGCTCTCGGTTGTGGGTGTGTTCGATTTGATGTTTGCGACGACCACTGTAGCAGGCATTTACTATCGCCAAATGGAAGTGTATGTGGTTGCTGCCCTCATCTATCTGGCACTCACCTTTATGGCAACGCGGGTGCTTACCTGGATCTCCCACAAGCTGGACGTTGAGGCTCCAGGACCGATTACCAATAGTTAGGCAAGGGGGCTTTTGTGGGAGCTACAGCCAAGGAAGAGCCGTTCATGAGCGGGACAAAACCGTACGCCAAGGAAACGGAAGCTCGTAGTGACCAGGTGCAACCACTCATTCGGGTTGAACGTTTACGCAAGGC
>CAYTTI010000058.1:0-7330 GCA_964440675.1 uncultured Coriobacteriaceae bacterium | reverse complement strand
GAATTGGTAGACGCGCTGGATTTAGGTTCCAGTGAGAGAAATCTCGTGAAGGTTCAAATCCTTTCGTCCGCACCAGCGCACAAGATCGGCACCAAGCTGGTTTGCCACCGTGTCCGTTGGTATATGTAGGCGTGTGAGAGCTGTGGTCTCTCGCGCATGAAATATGGAGGAACGTTGAACATCCAAGTCGCTACTGAGAGAACCGAGGATGATAAGCTCAAGGCTACCGTAACGATTGCGGCCGCCGATATCGACAAGGAAATTGCTGCTACCTACGCTGATATTTCCAAGCGCTACAGCTTCCAAGGCTTTCGTAAAGGTCATGTGCCTCGGCCGGTGATAGACGGCATGATTGGACGCCAGGCAGTGCTCGCAGAGGCAACCAATTCCATTGTCAACAAACTTGACCCTGTGCTGTGTGAAGAACTCGACGTTGTTCCTTTGGAAGATATCAACTACGGCGAGGATCTTAGTCCCGCTGTTGCCGGCAAGGATTTCGTTGTCGAGGCAACGATTGCGGTTCGCCCTGAGTGTCAGCTCACCGACTACGATGCTCCCGCCATTAACATGCCTCCAAGTGAGCCTACCGATGCCGAGATAGATGAGCAAATAGATATCTTGCAGGGGTATCACGTGAGTTACGACGACATCGAGGAAGATCGAACTGTTGAAGCGGGAGACATCGTTTCCGTTGATGTCGAAAACGTAGAGCATGGCGAAAACTTTGAGGGCGAGAATCGCTTGTTTGACTTGTCGAGCCAAGGCATGCCAGAGGAGTTCGTCCAGCAGCTTGTGGGCATGCAGAAGGATGAAACGCGAGAGCTTTCGTGGGTGGATTCTCATACGCACGGCAAGGATGACGAGGACAACGCAGAAACGGGTGAGGATGCCCACGAAGCGCACGAGGACGACGAAGAAGCGCACGAGGACGACGAAGAAGCGCACGAGGCAGATGAGAACGTCCACGAGGTATCTCATACGGTGAAGGTCACCTTGCGCTCGATCAAGTTCAGAAATGTCCCTGAACTTACCAACGAGTATGTTAAGGAAAGCTATGGCTTTGACAGCATCGATGAGTTCCGCAATGCCGTGCGCAGGGAACTTGAAACTGAAAAGGCCGCTACGCTTCCTAACATAAAAGAGAACCGCAGCCTTATCGCGTTAGCCGAGAAGCTCGACCTCGAAGAGATTCCCGAAACGTATTTCAACAGCGTACACTCCGAACTGGTGCAGGAGTTTCTCCAACAGCTGCAGCGTCAGGGTACCACCATCGATGCCTACCTGCAGGCACGTGGGGTAAGCATCGACGAGTTCTTGAAGGATTCTCGCCAGCAAGCCTCCGAGCGTGCCCGCCAGTCGCTTGCGCTTGATGCCTTAGCGACCCATCTCGAGCTCGCCGTAAGCGAAGACGAACTGAAGGATCAGTTTGCTCAATCAAGCCCTGATGATCCAGAAGCTGCCATGAAGGAGTTCCGTGATACGGGACGGCTGCCGGCGGTGCGTGAGGCAATGCTTCGTAGTAAGGCGCTTGAGTGGCTCGTGGAACACGTGACGGTTACCGAGGTAGACGAAGCGGCACAGCGTCGAAGTGGCGAAGCAGCATAACCTCAAAGTAATGAAGCAGCACAGCGTCGAGGTGAGTAGGCAGCGTAGCGAAGTAACCAGCACAACGCGTTGTGTAAGTAAGCGGATGTAGTGAGTAAACAGAGTCTGCTTTGGGTATCTCCTAGCGTGCGTATCGTGAACATATGTTCCTAAGGAAAGTGACACACTGTGATTAATCCTGTTAACACCCCTCTCGTGCCCATCGTTGTTGAGCAAACGCCGCGCGGTGAGCGCAGCTACGACATCTACTCGCGCTTGCTGAACGATCGCATCGTTTTTTTGGGCGAAGAGATTACCCGCAACAGCGCAAACCTCGTTATAGCTCAGCTGCTGCACCTTGAGAGCCAGGATCCCGATAAGGACATCTCCCTGTACATCGACTCACCTGGCGGCGAAGTATATGCGGGTTTAGGCATTCTTGACACCATGAACTTTATCAAGCCTGATGTTTCAACTATCTGTGTGGGTATGGCAGCGTCGATGGCCTCACTGCTGTTGGCGGCTGGTGCACCCGGTAAGCGTATGAGCCTGCCAAACGCTATGATCTTGATCCACCAGCCTATGTCTGGGGTACAAGGTCAGCAAACCGATATTCAAATTGTGGCCGACGAGACCAGGCGTCTTCGTGAGCATATGAACGAGCTCATGAGCCACTATACGGGTCAGCCTATAGAGAAAATTAATGCTGACACCGAGCGCGATAACTATATGCGTGCGCAGGAGGCGCTTGAGTATGGGCTGGTTGACAAGGTAATAGCGTCGCGCGTTTCAAGTTAGTAGCTTCAAGTGAGTAGTATCGCAGCTTAGTATTGCAGCTTTTAGATACCACGAAGCTTTCTCAGGCCGAGGAGTTATTGCATGGCAGATTTTGGCGACACCATGACCCCAAACGAGATGTGTTGCTCGTTCTGTGGTAAATCGCGTGATCAGGTGCGCAAGCTTATTCAAGGTCCAGACGCTGTTTTTATATGCGATGAATGTGTTGCTACCTGCAGTGAGATCATGAGCGATGCGCTTCAAGAAGAAAGTTTCGACTTTGTCGACGAACAGGAAGCGCCGCTCTTGTCGGATGAGCTCCCTACCCCGCATGAGATTTATGCCGAGCTGAGTGAATACGTGATGGGGCAGGAGGCTGCTAAGCGCGCTATGAGCGTCGCTGTGTACAATCACTACCGTCGTATTCTTTCGGGTGATGATGAGGTAGCTCCCGGCGAAGAGGGCGTAGAGATTGCCAAGAGCAATATCTTGCTCTTGGGTCCTACCGGTACGGGTAAGACCTTGCTGGCGCAAACCCTGGCGCGCATCTTGCAGGTACCCTTTGCCATTGCCGATGCAACGACGCTTACCGAGGCAGGTTATGTGGGTGAGGATGTAGAAAACATCTTGCTCAAGCTTATTACTGCAGCAGATGGCGATGTTGAGCGCGCACAAATTGGCATTATCTATGTAGATGAGATCGATAAAATTGCCCGCAAGGCTGAGAATTTGTCCATTACACGTGACGTTTCAGGTGAAGGGGTGCAACAGGCGCTCCTCAAGATTATCGAGGGGACCGAGGCATCTGTTCCGCCGCAGGGTGGACGCAAGCATCCTCAGCAGGAGCTTATCCACATTGACACCACCAACATCCTCTTTATTTGCGGCGGAGCCTTTGTGGGTCTAGAAAAAATCGTGAGTGATCGCATTGGTCGCAAGGGGATTGGCTTTTTGGGAGACATTGGCGAGGAACATACCAAGCGCACGAACGATCTGCTGGCTCAAGTTATGCCCCAGGATCTGCACAAGTTTGGCATGATTCCCGAGTTTGTAGGCCGCATTCCGGTGATTACCAGTACCCGCGAGCTGGCAGAAGATGACCTGGTACGCATCCTGACTGAGCCTAAAAATGCTCTGGTAAAGCAGTATCAACGCCTGTTTGAGCTTGAGGATGTTGATCTGGTGTTTGAAGATGGTGCCCTGCAAGAGATGGCTCATCTTGCCATTGAGCGCGAAACGGGGGCGCGTGGTCTGCGCGCAATCATGGAGGATACGCTTGAGCAAACCATGTTTGATGTTCCAAGCGATCCCGACGTTGTGTCCGTTGTGGTAACGCCTGCATCGGTACGTAGAGAAGTTGCACCTATGCGCGTATCGAAATCGAAGGGCAAACGTGGCAAGCGCCGTAACATTGCCGTATAAGCTCTTGTCGAAACGCAGGAAACGAGTGATAGCCTGTGGCCTCCGAGGTTATTGCAATTAAGGGTGCTCGTGAGCACAATCTGCAAAATATCGATATAGAGCTGCCGCGCGACGAACTCATTGTCATAACCGGACTGTCCGGCTCTGGCAAGTCGAGCTTGGCCTTCGATACGATTTATGCTGAAGGTCAACGTCGCTATGTGGAGTCTCTTTCGAGCTATGCTCGCCAGTTCTTAGGACAGATGGATAAGCCCGACCTAGACGCTATTGAGGGTCTTTCTCCGGCAGTGTCAATCGACCAAAAAACGACCGCGCGCAACCCGCGTTCCACCGTGGGAACGGTTACAGAGCTTTACGACTATCTACGTTTGCTCTATGCGCGTGTTGGCATTCCACACTGTCCTGAGTGTGGGCGTGTTATCGAACGTCAAACAACCGATCAGGTTGCCGACAAAATAATGGCTGCCGGCCAAGGTAGACGTGCCTTCGTGTTGGCTCCTGTCGTGTTGGGTCGCAAAGGTGAGTTTGCAAAGCTCCTAGAAGATCTGCGCAGCGAAGGCTTCTCGCGCGTACGTATCGATGGAGAACTTCACGATCTCGAAGAGGACATTAAGCTCAATAAGAACTTCAAACATACGATTGAAGTGGTTGTTGACCGCATCGTTATTCGTGAAGGTTCAACCACACGTGTTGCAGAGGCTGTTGAACAAGCAACCAAGTTAGCGGCAGGTAACATAGCCGTGTATCTTCTCGAAGATCGTAATGACCCAGAGGGGATGCCCAGTGAGCTTTTGCAGTATTCTTTGGCCTTAGCCTGTCCCATCCACGGACATTCGATGGACGACCTGCAACCGCGTGACTTTTCTTTTAACGCTCCATACGGTGCCTGCCCCAACTGTGACGGTTTGGGGTCGCGTCGGGTTATCGATGCAGAAGCACTTGTTGAAAACCCCGACCTTGGTGTAGTAGATGGTGCATTTGGCACGATCTTTGGTCGTTCAAATTACTATCCCCAAGTATTTCGAGCGCTCTGCCAGCATTTCGGTGTAGATGAACATACACCGTGGAACAAACTATCCAAGAAAATCCGCACAGCATTTTTGGATGGCTTGGGTTCCAAGAAAATACTCGTTAACTACCACACGCTCGACGGGCGTGACACCCAATGGAAAACGACCTTCGCCGGCTTGCGCTCCATTTTGTTTGATAAGTACAGCGAGTCTACCTCCGAACACGTGAGAGCCCGCCTTGAGCACTACATTCGTGAGGAGTCGTGTCCAAGCTGCCACGGTGCGCGCTTAAAACCGGAGATACTTGCGGTAACGGTAGGAGATAAGTCGATCTTTGATGTGTGCTGCATGAGCTGTAAGGAAGCGCTTGAGTTTTTTGAGCAGCTTGATCTTGACGAGCGTCAGAAACTCATCGGCACACAAATTGTGAGAGAAATCATCGCACGTCTGCGCTTTTTAGTAAATGTTGGTCTGGACTATCTCACGCTTGCGCGTAAGTCGGCAACGCTTTCTGGCGGGGAAGCGCAGCGTATTCGTTTAGCAACACAGATAGGCGCTGGGCTGATGGGTGTGCTCTACATCTTGGATGAGCCCTCTATTGGCCTGCACCAGCGTGACAACAATCGCCTAATTACCACCCTCGAGCGCCTGCGCGATCTTGGCAATACTGTTATTGTGGTTGAACATGACGAAGATACGATTCGTCACGCCGACTATGTTGTAGACATGGGGCCTGGCGCGGGAGAAAAGGGCGGACGTGTTGTCGCTGCTGGCACTCCGCAGCACATACTCAACAACAAGGCATCGCTTACTGGTGCCTATTTGCGCGGTGAGCGCATGGTGCATCTTCCCGAGAAGCGCAGGGATCCACGAGCAGGAAAGCTGCGCCTTACGGGAGCATCGTGCAATAATCTCAAAAACGTATCGGTGTCTATTGAGCTCGGCACCTTTACGGTGGTAACGGGTGTCTCTGGTTCGGGCAAGTCGAGCTTGGTTACCGACACCCTTGCGCCTGCACTCACGAATGCCATTCACCATTCCATGCGTCCCGTTGGTCCCTACAGAAGTATTCGGGGTCTTAGCTACATCGATAAGGTTATCGACATTGATCAATCACCCATTGGCAGAACTCCGCGCTCGAATCCTGCAACCTATGTTGGCCTGTGGGACGATTTTCGCCAGCTCTTTGCCTCGACTCCTATGAGTCGCGCGCGCGGATATAGCCCCGGTCGCTTTTCCTTTAATGTGTCGGGTGGACGCTGTGAGGCATGTAAGGGCGACGGACAAATCAAAATTGAAATGAACTTCTTGCCCGATGTCTACGTGGACTGCGAGGTGTGCCACGGCAAACGCTATAACCGTGAAACCCTCCAGGTGCACTACCATGACCTCTCGATTGCCGATGTGCTGGATATGACGGTACGCGAGGCCTTACAGGAGTTTGCCAATATCCCACGCATCCGCCACAAGCTACAGACCTTGTACGACGTAGGTCTTGGCTACATCAAGCTTGGGCAGCCAGCCACAACGCTTTCCGGTGGCGAAGCACAGCGTGTTAAGCTTGCCAAGGAGTTACACCGCAAGCAGACGGGCAAGACCTTCTACATCTTGGACGAGCCAACAACGGGTTTGCACTTTGAGGATGTGCGTCAACTCGTCGCGGTACTCGATCGTTTGGTCGATGCGGGCAACACCGTACTTGTTATTGAGCACAACCTCGATGTCATTAAGGTTGCCGACCGTATCATCGACATAGGCCCTGAGGGAGGGGATGGCGGAGGCCAAATTGTGGCCTGTGGCACGCCAGAACAGGTTGCGGCGTGTCAGGAAAGCTACACGGGGCGCTTTCTCGCGCCTATCCTAGAGCGCGACCGAGCGCGTCAGCGTGTGTGTGGTATCCAAGCCGGTCAGGCAGTCTCGGCAGTCTGAGCCTCAATACGAGAGCTCAACGAGAGTACGAGAACCCCAATATGGCACGTCAACTACGTGAGTGGAAAACCAACGCTTTGAGGGCGCTTGACCGTGCGAGCATTACCTACGAGACACGCTATTTCAACGAGGATGAAGACGCGCTCAACTCGCACAGCTTCGGCCTGGATATTGCCGAGCTACTTGGCGAGGATCCGGACATGGTGTTCAAAACACTTGTGACACGTGGAGCGTCCGGCGTGTACGTGGTGTGCTGTATTCCTGTGACCTGCGAGCTCGACCTCAAGCGGGCGAGTGTAGCGGCACAGCAAAAGTCGCTCACCATGCTTGCTCTGCGCGATTTGGAGCGTGTAACCGGGTATGTCCGTGGAGGCTGCTCCCCCATAGGTATGAAGCAAGCGTTTCCCACTATTATCGATGAGACAGCTCTCTTATATGACGCCATCGGTATATCCGGCGGTTGTCGCGGGCTACAGATACTGGTCGATCCGAATGAGCTCGCTCAGTTTTGTGGGGCGAGCTTTGCTGATATAACACGGAGGTAGAACGAGATGGCGGCAGATCGCAATCAGGATCGTGATACGCAGATTGGCCGCTCAACTGCAATG
>CAYTTI010000057.1:0-7403 GCA_964440675.1 uncultured Coriobacteriaceae bacterium | reverse complement strand
CATGGTCGCCATGGCCATGGGTGGCAAGAACCGCCTCGATGGAAAGCCCACGTTGCACGAGGTCTTGTACGAGTTGGGCACCCTCACCGGCGGGATCAATAATGAGTGACGTGTTGCCGGATACGTATACATAGGTGTTGGTTTGAAGAGAGCCAGTTAGGTAATGCAAAACATAATCGTCACTCTGAGGGGCAGGGTATTCGCTGTAAAAAAGCATGTCTACATTCTCCGCTTCATCTGTCGCGCACCCTCACCGGGCATGATGCGACGCACATCGTACACACTGGGAACCTTGCTTACCGCACGCAGTAAGGGATCAAGCAGGCTTGCATCCGATATTTCAATCATAAAACGCAGCCGGGCAATACCGCGCGTGGAGGTTTGTGTTGCAGCCGACAAAATATTTGCTCCTGCATCTCCAACGGCTGCGGTCACGTCCCGCAAAAGGCCAGTTCTGTCAGCTGCCTCGACAACGATTTCTACCTGGAATACGGTATCACCCGAAGTGTCCCACTCAACCTCGATGGTGCGTTCGGGATGCTCCATAAGAGCTTTTACGTTAGGGCAGCTTGCACGGTGAACCGAAACGCCACGCCCTCGGGTAATAAAGCCGAGTATTTCATCACCTGCTACGGGGTTGCAGCAGCGCGCGAGGCGCACCAGCAAGTCAGGGTCGCCCGTAACGATAACGCCTGAGGTGTTCTTGCGCCTACGACGGTGATCGCGCCTGCGATTGTCGTAGGTGTGCGTGTGCCCAAATGAAATATCCTCTTCAAACTGGCGCTCGCGTTCTATCGCCTTGCGTGCCTCAAGAGCCCGCGCTGCAAGGTGTGCGGGAGAATCCGCTTCGATTCGATCCACCATCTTGTTCGCAACCGAGCGTGCCGACAGCTTTCCCGTCGCAATAGCCGCAAGCATATCTTCGTCAGTTCGATACTTAAGTGCTTCACGCACCGCATCCATAGCTTTCACCGAACGCTGTGTTGAAATGCCATAACCAGCTTTGCGCAGTTCGCGCGCAAGAGAGCTCCGTCCGGCCTCTGCATCGTCCGATTTGGTAACCGAGGCAAAGTACTTGCGGATTTTCGAGCGCGCCGACGGCGTTTTGACGATATTCAGCCAATCGCGCGAAGGGCGTGAATTCTTACTGGTAAGAATTTCGACCCTATCACCAGAAACAAGGCTTGTTGTAAGGGGTGCCACCTTACCGTTGACCTTTGCACCCACACAGCTATTACCCACTTCCGTATGGACGGCATAGGCAAAGTCAAGCGGCGTTGAGCCCTTGCGCAGGCTCATTACTTCACCCTTGGGGGTAAACACGAAGATTTCATCCCCATACAGGTCGACCCGCAGGCTCGTAAGGTAGTCATGGGGGTTCTCTATTTCACCCTCTGTTGCCCAGTCGAGGCTCTTGCGGATCCAGTTAATTTGATCATCGACTGCACGCTCATCCTTGCTCATTTCGCCTTTGGAGTTCCCTGAACTCTTGTATAGCCAATGCGAGGCGATACCGTTTTCCGCGCGCTCGTGCATCTCTTGCGTGCGAATTTGAATCTCGAAGGGACGAGCAGCCGGTCCAACCACGGTGGTATGCAGTGACTGATAGCCATTTGCTTTGGGTGTTGCTATATAGTCCTTAAAGCGACCAGGCAAGGGGTGCCAGAGAGCATGCACTGCTCCTAACACCGAGTAACAATCAGTAACCGAGCTGGTAACAACGCGGAGTGCAATAAGGTCGTATATGTCGGAGAAACTTTTGGAGGAGCGCTTCATTTTTTGGTAGATTGACCACAGATGCTTAGGACGCCCTGTTATTTCAAAGTCCTGTAAGCCAACGTGGTTAAGTTCACGCTCAAGACGCGAGATGACTTGTTCTGTCTCGCGGTTGCGCTGCTCGTGCGTATCTTGTACCATGCGAGCGATGCGCTGGTATTCATCGGTTTCGAGATAGAAAAACGAAAGATCTTCGAGCTCCCACTTAAGCGAGAAGATACCCAAGCGATCCGCCAAAGGAGCATAGACATCCATGGCTTCGCGTGACTTAAACTGCTGACGATCGGGTGGCAGCGCTGCAAGCGTACGCATGTTATGTAAACGATCAGCCAACTTAATGATGATGACACGAATATCGCGCGACATCGCCAAGAACATCTTGCGCAGGTTTAGGGCCTGCTTTTCGTCCATAGAGGAGACCTCAATGGAGGTAAGCTTGGTAACGCCATCAACCAGTTCGGCAACACTATTTCCAAAGGTAGCGCGCACGTCATCGAGGGTTTCGGCCGTATCCTCTACCGTGTCGTGCAGCAAGGCTGCACAAATGGTATCGACATCCATGTGCAGATCTTCCGCAAGAATGAGTGCAACATCGACGGGATGGTTGATGTAGGCTTCCCCACTACGACGCTTTTGTCCGGCATGACGCTCGTAAGCAACTGCGAAGGCCTGCTCAATGCGAGCGCAGCCTTCTTCTGTAAGGTAGCTTGCACAGATTTTTTCAAGCCTGTGCCAGTGGTCCGCCGCAGGTGTATCAGGGCTCTGGGAGGCTCGTTCTCGCTCGAGGGTGTTCCCGGGCATAGCTAGCCCCCTCCCACTAAACGCCCAAACTCAGGAATAATTGGGCGATTCACCTGCCTTAACATGGCATCTGCTGATGTGGCCAACGCCCACGTACGAAAGTCGTCGAACTCGGTACACAGGCGCAATCCTTCGAGATAGCGTACTGAACTGGTAAGCTCTACATGCTCTGGCGCAGAAATCATACGAATACGTCGAGACGATCCGTATCCGGAGGTTTCAAGCAGCTTAAGATCCCTAAAAATAGCAATACCACATGAAACGGTACCTTCATTCACCTTAGTGGCGGGATCTACCCCCTTGGCTGCCTCCGCAATATCCGCATTTGCCATGGAGAAGGATTGTTCTTTGGTAAATTCGCAATTGCTACGCCACAGGGTCATAAGCGTTCGATAGAGCGTCGCCAGCTCACTTCTCGATGGAGCTGTCGAGGTAAGAATGTGTTCGTTAATACGGGCATCGCGCGCACCAAACAACAGGTGTACCGTCGCTGGCTTGTTATCACGACCAGCGCGCCCGCTCATTTGGTTGAACTCAACGATATCGAAGGGCATATGATAGAGCACCACATGCCGAATATCGGGCAAATTGACGCCCTCCCCAAAGGCGCTTGTAGAAACAATACAGGAGAGCGTGCCCGAGCGAAATGCACGTTCAACCTTACCGCGGTCAGCTCGGCTCAAACCTGCGTTGTAAAAGGCGATTTTCTGTCCCAGGTCGGGGATGGCGTGGCGCAGAAAACGCGCAAGTACCACCGTTTGCTCGCGTGAATTAACATAGACAACAGTTTTGTCCCCCGAGGCAACAATGGACACCAAGGCAGCTTCGCGATCACGCGACTCGCGCTTATCGTGCATCAGAAGATTGGATCGCACGCTCGGATCTACTATAACGTCGTCGTGTTCAATATGTAACAGCTTGCATATAACTATTGCAGCCTCGGTTTGTGCGGTTGCGGTAACTGCCAAAACCAAGGGATTACCAAGTTTGGTAAGAACCTCTGGCATGGACAAATATGCCGAGCGATTCGATGATGTGGCAAGACCGGCGTGGTGAGCCTCATCGATGACCACAAAACCAACTCGACCAGATTCAGCAAAGCGATCTGCATGTATGACCAAGTACTCTGGTGTTGTAAGCAAGATATCTACTTCACCCGAGCGAAGCTCGCACATGATGGCTTCACGGGCATCTTGCGGCGACTCGCCGGTAACGGTACGTACGCGCAACCCAAGTTCGCCAAAGGACTCGACAAGATGATGTGACTGATCGGTTACCAAAGCGCGCAGGGGAAATACGAATACGCTCGCTTGGTTGTTAAGAAGCGCTGCCTGTGCTGCATGCACATAAAAAATGAGGGACTTACCGCGCCCCGTTGCCATAACGCATAAACAGTTCCTGTGTGCCGCAAGAACGGCAAGTGCAGCCTCTTGAGCTGGCAGCATAGCAGCATCACCTATAAGCTGGCCGGTAAGCTCGCGGGTCAGCTCGTCCTTGCTAAGGGATGCCAAATACTCACGCTGATTAAGCGAGGCGTTGAACTCTTTGCTTCCAATAGAGCCTGTCGCCCCTATGCGCTCCATACGAACGCGCAGGCTAAGAACACCATCTGTGCTCGTACCCACCTCGGCAACATGGGCAATGTAGTGTGTTCCCGCATCAATAACAGGCGCAAGCGCATGAGCAACATCCCTGCGTACAAATCCTACAACCTCGCCAGTACCCCGCTTAAATACAATCGCATTTGGGTTGGAGGGCTCATTCAGCTGGCGTTCCACAATAAGCGCTTCACCATCAACCAGCTTAGCAATAACGTTTTGACGAGCCGCATCTTTCGTACCAATAGCCTTGGTAATAAAACGCTGTGACTCAGCGAGGCGATGATATTCGGTACGAGAAAAAATGTGGGGTACTTGGGCAAATAGATTATCAATAAGCGAGCTCTGTGCTTGAGGAAGCTGTACACACGCAGCGCTGCGTACAATGATGTCGCGCACAAGCAGCTGTACCTTCGTGCGTCCTTGCCAAGTTTCTACCTGCGGCTCGTACACTACATCGACTGCTCCATCGTAGTTGCAGAGCCTTTCTATGTTGTCAGCATTAAACATAATGGCCGGCAGTGACGTCGAGCCATTGGTGGCAAAAAAGCGCAAATGGTTAGCATTGCTTCCTACACGCGAAGCGTTACGCATGGTGATACCCGTTGTAGCTAGCATAGGCTTACGATTGCCCTGCCCAAAGGGCTGAAGAATCTCTAGAGCGTTGACCGATGTAATGCTTATTTCATCAAGATCGACTATCGCGGACACCTCACCGCGAGAGGCGAAGGCCTCTTCCGGGTATTGGGAGAGTATATCTTCCATCCGCTCCCGAAAGGCCGTTATATTTGCAGCCTCGAGCGTGACTCCAACCGCACTCTCATGTCCGCCAAAACGCATGAGTAAATCCTGGCACTGCTCAACCACATGAAATAAGTCGACGGTGCCCACCGTGCGACCTGAGCCTTTGGCAACACCTTCGGATACCGAAAAGAGCAACACGGGTACATGAAAGCGGTTTACCAGGCGACTTGCCACAATGCCCTTAACCCCTTCATGCCAACCCTCACCTGCAACAACGATGACTTTCTCGTCCTCGTAGGTAGACTCAACGAGTGTCATTGCTTCCTCGGTGAGCTCAGATTCAATTTCACGACGATGTGAGTTGATCTCTTCCAAACGTTGCGCAAGCTCTTGAGCCTCATCACCATCGTCGCTTAACAAGAGGTCGAAGGCGACATCGGACTCTCCCATACGTCCCGCCGCATTGAGGCGTGGTATGAGCGAAAAGGGCAGCTCCTCACTCGTTAGCTGTTCCAAGTCAACGTGAGCGACGTGAGCAAGCGCACAGATACCAGGTCTTGCACTGTGCCTCATACGAGACACACCATCGGCAACCAGAGAACGGTTCTCTCCTTCAAGAAGCATCATGTCGGAGATAGTGCCCAGGGCAGCAAGATCGGTAAACCGCCGCCACAGACTCGGGTCGCCCATGCGCTTGCCGAGCTCGCACACCAGTTTGAGAGCAACGCCAGCACCTGCCAGCTCACACGAGCTACACTCGTTTGACAGCTTAGGATCGGCTACGGGAACACCTTGTGGCACTAACTCTCCTGGCTCATGGTGATCGGTTATAGCAACATCGATGCCTTGAGCGAGCAACCAAGATACTTCGCTTGCAGCCGAGATGCCATTATCCACGGTCACAACCAAGTTCGGTGCGCAGTCCTCGATAATGCGATCAAGTGCCACAATGGATAGGCCGTATCCTTCATTGAAACGGTTGGGAATATAGGAGCGTACCTGCGCCCCAAGATGCCGCAGTGCAAGTGTCAAGAGACTCGCAGCGGTCATACCATCGACATCAAAATCGCCAAAGATGGCAATACGCTCATGGTTAACAATGGCACGCTCAACCCTATCGGCCACCTCGGTTAAACCCGGAATAAGGGCGGGATCCTGCCAATCGCGGTCGAGTGAGGGCAGCAAAAAATCTCGTACCGCACAGGGGTCACTCATCCCGCGCGCCGCAAGCACACGTGCAACCAGTGGGGCACAGCCCACTTCTGCAATCAGGCGGGCTTCGACTCCAGGATCATGTGGTCGAACATCCCAACGGGGTGAGTCGTACAACCCAGTCATGGCTATACATCTCGTCTCACACAGCTAAGCGCAGGAACAACGAAGGTGCAAACCAGCAGAACCACACACATCCCTGCTGCGTATACGGATACCCACACAAAAGGTGTTCCCACAACAAGGAGCGCTACCGAAGGAAGCACCGTACACAGGGTGCTCAGCAAAGGCGCTATACCCAGCTGAACAGCACTGGTAGTTGCTGCACTGGTAGCTGCTGTGCCTGCCTGAGTATCCTTTTGTACTGTCTTTTGATCCGAAAGAACTGCAAGTTCAAGCAGGGTAGCGAGGATGAGCACGGCAATAAGTGCTGCAATACCCATGCGCGATAACGGTAGTGCTAACCATGCAAGTACCCCGACGCTTACCAGGGCACTTACTACAACTCCTGTAAGGGCACACAGCGCAACTCTCAGCTTTGCGCGCAGCACCAGCCATACAAAGGAGAGCCCTAAGCTCAGGACAACAACAATGCCAAACCGAGTCAACTCAGTGGTTGAGAGATTAACCCCAACAGCAGCGATGTCCCACGAGGAAAGGTCGAGTTTGAGTGTTTCTGCTGCCGCTTCGCATATGTTTTGGACATAGGTGGTGTCGGTACTACGTATGCCTATGACATATCCGTGTACTGCATCGCGCACGATAGGATCTATCTCAACAAAGGAGGCTCCCGCCTGTGCAAAGGCCTGCTCAACTTCTTCTGTCGTTGCACCGCCAGCGTCACGTATGATGACCTGACTTCCAGGGGCAATATCCGTCTGCAGCGGGTTACCCCGTACGAGCCACCCTGCAAGGGCTACAACAACCACCACAGCCGCAACAATCCCCACCGTTTTGTACGGGACAGGACGCATCTGGGTGTCTTGCGATACAGCTTCATCGTTCTCGCCATCGTTCTCACGAGCGGCAGATACGCGCACACCCCAAAGAGCCGGGTAGCGTGCGCCTGAACCATCGGCCACAAAACGGAAGGCCGGCAGGCAAAACAGCACACAAACAATGAGCTCGCAGGCAGCAACAATGACAAGTATCTTTCCAAAGTTGCTCAGCCATGTTCCAGAAAACGCACAGGCCAACCCAACAAGAGCCGTGATGACTGTTTGGTTGATAACCGTTTTGCGTGTGTGCAGCGCAGCACGCTCGCAGGCATCA
>CAYTTI010000056.1:0-7410 GCA_964440675.1 uncultured Coriobacteriaceae bacterium | reverse complement strand
TAAACATTGCCGCAGCGCTCTTTGAGATGTGTTGTGAGGCAGAGGTGTGCCCAGGAGTTATCGACGTATATCCAGAACCCGATGTACGCCCCACCATTCAGCTGCGTAGCAATCGTGTGAACGCGATTATAGGAGCAGAGGTGCCGCGCGAGGATATAGAGCGCTACCTGCAGCGCTTGGATTGCACCCTCGAGAGTACCCAAGACGGCTGGTGCGTTGTGCCTCCGAGCAATAGGTGCGACCTTATACGTGAGATTGACCTTATAGAAGAAATTTTGCGCCTGTGGGGCATGCAGCGCGTGGAAGCTACGATTCCTGCCGCCAAAAATCATGCAGGTGGTTTAACGGTCGAGCAAACACGAGAGCGCACCATTGGCAATGTGCTGCGTGCTTGTGGTATGCACGAGGCACAAACCTATTGTTTTGCTCGCCCAGACGACCTTGCAACACTTGGTATGACCGAAGAGGGCAGAGGCGTACCGGTGCGCCTTATTAACCCCTTGTTTGCCGACCAGGGCGAGATGCGTCGCTCACTTATTCCGGGACTTCTGCGAAGCCTTGCCTATAACCAGGCGCACGGTACAACAAATGTGTCCCTGTATGAAATTGGTCGCATCTATGTGGGCTCTGCCCATAAGAGCTCGCCAGGCGAGCCTACGATGGTCGCAGGAGTTATGTCGGGCACAAGCGCTGGTGGCTGGGATAGCGCAGCTCGTCCGGTGGACTTCTTCGATATGAAGTTTATTGTGGAAGAGCTCCTACGCAAGCTCAAGATTGAAAAAGTACGCTTTAAGCCCTGCGATGCTGAGAAGTACCCATGGCTTCAGCCCGGGCGCTGCGCCGAGGTGCTTGCCGGAGCTCGTGTGGTGGGTTGGATAGGAAACATTCACCCCAAGCGCGCCGCTGCCTTTGAGGTAGAAGAAGGCGATGTACTTGCCTTTGAGCTTTCTGAAGCAGCTATCATGCAGCTTGCTCAGAGCGAAACAGCCTACCAAGACATTCCCACCTTGCCTGGCGTTGAAGTTGATATGGCCATAGTAGTGGACGAACAGGTGAGCTACGAAGATCTCGTGCGTCGCATAACATCTGCAGGTGGTAAACTGCTCGATTCGGTGAAGCTGTTCGATGTGTATCGCGATGCTGAACGAGTTGGCAAGGGTAAAAAGTCCATGGCATTTTCGCTAACGTATCGATCTGATACGCATACGCTTACGTCGGCAGAAGTTGAGAAAGCCCATGGTCGCCTCGTGCGTAAAGTATGCTCTGCAACTGGTGGGGAAGTGCGTGGTACATAATGGGGAAGTGCATGGCGCGCAATGGCAATGGAGAAGTGCGTGACGCACGACTAAGGTGCAAGCTTAAGGTGTAAACATGCCAAGTTGGAATATCCATACTGCTCACGTTGAGTGCCTCTTGAAAGAAGAGGCACCAGAGCGCCTGGGCATCAAAGATGTCAACTGCTTTCAATTTGGCAACTATGTACCTGATGTTTATGTTGGCTATATGGTGCAAAATACCACGCGTCTCATCGATTACTGCATTACACATTTTGCGGAACCGAATCCCATACCAGTGCCTCAGGCTGAAAAGTTTTGGCAGCGATTTATTGCGGATGGTACAGCCTCGGATCTTTGCCTGGGTGTTTGGGCGCATTTAGTGGCTGATGCTGTCTATAACCAGGCAACCCGAGACTTTTTGGAGAAACATTCCCTTGAGATTAACTCGGCCACCCGCATACAAAAACAGCGTGATTTTGCAAACTTTGGTAAGACCTTGAGCATTGGTCGGCACTGCGAGCTAACGCCTGAGCTTATCGAACAGGGGGCAAGGTTTCCACAGTACACCTTGCATGAGCAGGATATTGCAGCTGCGGTCGAGGTGGTAAATAGCATCACTGATAACAACCAGCTTGCTCAAGAGGAAGAAGATGAAGCTGTCATACAGAAAACTGTCGCAGAGGAAGCTGTCGTGAAGAAAGCCTCGAGTTACAGAATCTCAGGCCATGAGGAATTGGGCTGTGAGGAATCGAGCCATGGTCAGCCGCTCTATGACCTTTTGGATGAGGCGTTCTTTTCAGCAACCTTTGAGAAAGTTCACAAATTACTTATCACTCGCCTGCGTTCGTATGCCCAAGAGCGTGACGGCATTGGTGCTTAGCAGCGCGGCGGCAGACAGTGCGGCAGTGCGGCGGTACGGCAGTGTTACTGCTTGAGTGTTTTTGGATTTTGTGCCCCCATCATTGCAAATAAGGAACCCACGATGGTAAGGACAAGACCACTTACGAGCATGACATAGAGTCCAAAGCCGTCTACAAGAATGCCGCCAATAAAGTTGCCAAGGATACCCGAGATGGTGTTGACCATGTAGCACAGGCCAATCGCTTTGTTTTTGTTGCCTTCGTCAAAAAGTACATTACAGTAGTACACGTTTGCCGCAGTAAACACTGCATAGCTGATAGCTTGTAAACCATAGCCCAGGTAGAGCAGGGAAACAGAACTTACCAACACAGCAAAAACGATCACTGCATGCTTGGCGATGTAGCCTGCCGCGCCAAAGCGCATAATGTTGCCAATTTTAACTTTGCGCGTGAGGATTTCCATGAGCCACATAGCAGGTAATTCGCTTGCTGCCTGAATAGCGAGTGCATTGCCCTGTACGGCGGCATCACCTCCCACGTCTGCTACGATGAGCGCCGCATAGCTCATAAGAAGCTGCTGCATAAAAAAGCAGAATGAGAAGCCCACGATAAGACATACAAAGCGGGGGTTATGCCTTAAAAATTCGAGGTATGAGAGTCGTTGCGTTGTTTCAACATTGCTTATGGGAGTGTCGTATGCGTTGTGTGCGTCTGGCTTGTTCAGTTGTGCGCCAGTTTGGGCGTTCGCCTGTGTGCTGAGCTGGGGGCTTTTGGTTTGGTCACGTTCAAGCTGTGTGTCAGTCTGGGCGTTCAGTACAGGAATGTTTTTAGGAGTTGCGAGTAGTGTAAAGCCAAGTGTCATGGCGATATTTGCAGCGAGACCCACGTATACAATCGAGTCATTTCCAAACATCGTGATAAGCATGCCAAGAATTGCTGAAGTTACAGACCACGTAAGCGACCCTATTCCACGCGCCAGCCCATAGTTAATACGCGCACCACGGTTGACGTAATATACGTTGATGGAGTTGGAAAGCGAGGGCAGGTTTTGCGCAAATAGATAGGTGAGCGCCATGGCTGCCATAGTGAGCGTGGTGTTGTGTGTGATGATGCAAGCACCCATGGACACACAGGTAGCAAAGGAAATGCCTACAGCCATGCTGCGCATACTAAGCCCGTGGTCGCTGTCGGCGATACTCGATACGAGGGGGTTAAGCAAGAGAGCACACATATTGCCTATGGCAAGTGCAGTACCCGATTCCGTGGGACTAAGTCCACGTCCCAGCATAAATGTTGAAGCGTATGCAATAGGACACCAGGCAACCCACAGCAGGCCACTTTGTACGGAATAACGGAGCATGACCTTATTCAGATTCAGCCTGGATCTTATTCCTGCTGCATTCTGCTGAGGCATATATCGTCCCCTCATGCTGAGAATTACGCTCTCATGTTGAATATCACAGGCAGGATTATACTCGCGTCCCCTAACAATACCCCTCTTGTTTTGTATTGTTTCGTTATATCTTGTGAGCCCGTTAATTTCCAACCTCAGCGATGCACCTTCATGACTGGGAAAGACGGCGATGTTGCTGCCCGGCTCGTAGCGTCGCTTGCACGAAATCTCGGTCAAGCAACAAGACACAAAACCATTATCCGTGATATGTATGGCGAAGAGGATGGATCATCTGCTATTACGAAGGAAACACTTGCATCCTACCTTGCGCTGCTCAAGACCTTCTATCTCATCGATGAGGTGCTGGGCTGGGTGCCGCCAATGCACTCACGGAAACGTCTAGCAGTCAAACCCAAGCGCTATTTTGCCGATCCATCACTTGCTGCCGCTCAGTTGGGGATGGATACCGCTGCAATCATGCATGACTGGCAGACCTTTGGACTGCTCTTTGAGTCGCTCTGCGTGCGGGATCTCATGGTATATGCGCGAGCCAGAATTCCTCGCGATAATAACGGGTGTTTCGAGGTTCGCTCGTCAGACTCCCGAAGGCACTTATGTCGTGCCGAGCAGATGTCTATCTGCATAGCAGGCACCTATCTGCCTAGCAGTAGGCACCTGCTATAAGGAATAACGCGCGTTCGTAAAAAAGTACTGCGCTTAAAAGGTCAGCACGCTCTAAACGAACGCGCGCCATGAGCAATGAGCAATAAACGCTCGTTGACTGCTCGCGTTAGTGAACCTGGGCGACCATTACTAGGTTGGTGGAGGTGGTGTAGGTGCCTTGCTTAGGTGAGGTTGCTGCATCACCTGCAGTTACTACTACTAAGTCACCCTCATTTACGAGGTTCTGCTCTTGAGCATTTGCAATCGCGGCAGTAATGGTTGTCATCATCGTAGGTTGTTCTTCAACCAGCCATGCGTCAACGCCCCAGTAAAAGCAGCACTTACGTACCGTTTTAGGGGAAGGTGAGGTCGCGAGGATGTTCTCATGCGGGCGCGTCTTAGAGATAAGGCGTGCGGTGCGTCCAGTTGACGTGGGACATAGGATGGCCTTTGCGTTCACCCGGTTGGCGATTTGCGCGGCGGCAAAGCCAATCGAACCATTTACGTTGCGAACGCCACCACGGTCGATGTAGTCCTCGCGCTCGTGGATGTACTTTTCGGTTTCCAGGCAAATGGAGGTCATCATGCGCACAGACTCCACGGGGTACAAGCCCGCAGCTGTTTCACCCGACAGCATCACACAGTCGGTTCCGTCGTAAATGGCGTTCGCCACGTCGGTGGATTCGGCGCGCGTGGGGCGTGGATTGCGAATCATAGAGTCGAGCATCTGCGTTGCAGTAATGACCGGCTTGTAGTTCTGATTGCACTTTTCAATTATGGTCTTTTGTAAGTGCGGCACCTGTGCCGTGGGGATCTCTACACCCAGATCGCCTCGTGCAACCATGATGCCCGATGAGGCCTCGAGGATTTCATCAAAATTGGCGATGGCTGCAGCGCACTCAATTTTTGAGTAGACCGAAATACGATCGCCACCGTGGTCACGCAGAAACTCGCGGATTTCGTTGACACTGGCAGCATCACGAATAAACGAAGCGGAAACAGCGTCCACGCCAAGCTCGCAGCCAAAAATAAGGTCACGACGATCCTGCGGGGTAACGGCGGGGAGCTTGAGGGTAGCGTTGGGAACATTCACGCCCTTGTGCTCGCCGAGCATACCCCCGTTATTGATGCGACAGTGCATGTCGTTGCCTTCAAGCTTAACTACCTCAAGCTCAATAAGGCCGTCGTCTATCAGGATGATGGATCCAACGGATACGTCCTCGAGCATGTTTTTGTAGTCGAGAGAGAAGCGCTCGGCAGTACCCACGACATCATCATCGATAGTTACGACACAGCGTTCGTCCGTTGTAAGCTCAACGGGTTTATGGTCTTTCAACTCGCCAGTGCGCACCTCGGGTCCTTTGGTGTCGAGCATAATAGCGATGTTTGCGCCGAGCTCTTTGGCAATTTTGCGCACGCGCTCTATGCCCTGACGGTGGTACTCGTGCGAGCCATGCGAAAAGTTAAAGCGTGCAATGTTCATGCCGCTCAAGATAAGCTCACGTAGCACATCGTCATCTTCGGTGGCAGGACCCATGGTGCAAATAATCTTTGTTTTCTTACCGGTAAACACGTAGTTCCTTTCTGTTGATCTTCAAACGAGAGAGTATATTAGGTAGAATTGTAGCGTTTTAGCCATCAAGTGGTCTGGTGGACAGTCTTGATGAGCCCTTGCCTTGTACTCCGAGGAATTATGATCGGGCATCAAAAGTACGCCGATTACTTATTCCTAGGGGGAGGAATCACTGTATGCGTGAATATTTAGAGCCTCTAGACACTGTTCTAGAGGAACTTCAATCTGAAAAAGATCGGGGTTTGTCTGCCGCTGTTGCCAAGGAGCGTCTTGCACAGCTTGGACTCAATGAGCTTCCTAAAGAAGAGAAGACTCCGTTGTGGATTCGCTTCTTCGAGCAAATGGCCGACCCTATGGTCATCATGCTCATCGCCGCTGCAGTTATCTCTGCAGTAACAGGAGCTATACGAGGAGAGTCTGAGTGGGCCGACGTAATCATTATTATGGTCGTTGTGCTTATCAACTCCACCTTGGGCGTTGTTCAAGAGGCAAAAAGCGAACAAGCGCTCGAAGCATTACAGGAGATGAGCGCAGCTCAGTCCAAGGTAGTCCGTGATGGCAAGCTCGTGCAGCTTGCAAGCTCTCAGTTAGTTCCTGGCGATATTGTCCTGCTGGAAGCAGGAGATGCGGTTCCTGCCGACTGTCGCGTGCTCGAGAGTGCCTCACTTCGTATCGAGGAAGCGGCACTTACGGGAGAGTCTGTTCCGGTAGAAAAGCATGCAGGAGTCATTAGGCTGCAAGAAGGGACAGACGATGTGCCCTTGGGCGATCGTAAAAATATGTGCTACATGGGTTCGACTGTTGTCTATGGCCGTGGGAAAGCTGTGGTTGTTGGCACAGGCATGAAAACCGAAATGGGCAAGATTGCCGATGCCCTTACCACCGCGAAAAAGGAGCAGACACCCCTCCAAATTAAGCTCGCGCAGCTCTCGCGCATTCTTACCATTATGGTACTTGTCATATGCGTCATCATTTTCACGGTGGATCTCATACGGCACGGTAGCGACATGATGAGTAATCCGTCGCTCATCTTGGATACCTTTATGGTGGCGGTATCGCTTGCTGTGGCAGCCATTCCCGAAGGTTTGGTGGCCGTAGTTACCATCGTGCTTTCCATGGGTGTTACCAAGATGAGCCATCGTCAGGCCATCATTCGTAAGCTCACGGCAGTAGAAACGCTTGGTTGTACGCAAATTATTTGCTCGGACAAAACCGGTACGCTCACCCAAAACAAGATGACGGTCGTGCGCCATGAGCTCGCTGCCCCAGAGGAGAAGCTTTTGGCTGGTATGGCGCTGTGCTCGGATGCTACCTGGGATGTAGATGCAGGCGAGGCAGTAGGCGAGCCCACCGAGTGCGCGCTGGTAAATGATGCTGCCAAAGCAGATATGCTCGACCTTGCCACAGAGCATCCCCGTGTGGCAGAAGCTCCCTTTGATTCAGGCCGCAAAATGATGTCGGTTATCGTGCAGGAGCAGGACGGCTCCTTCGAGCAGTACACCAAGGGCGCTCCAGATGTTGTCTTAGGGCTCTGTACGTCAATCTATGAGCAGGGAGAAATTGTTCCTCTTACTCACGAGCGCAGGGAAGCAGTGCTTGCGGCTAATAAGGCCATGGCAGACGATGCGCTTCGTGTGCTCGCCC
>CAYTTI010000055.1:0-7420 GCA_964440675.1 uncultured Coriobacteriaceae bacterium | reverse complement strand
TGCATGCCCGGAACATTCTAGCGCAGGCCTATTCAACTTGTCCACTAATGTATAGACCTGTCTATACTTTTATCTACAAGTTTATGGGTCAATGCTTATGGCGGAGTTTATGGCTCGATGTTTGTTGATTCGTGTTTATGGCTGCGACCCCATAGTGAGCATGCCACGGACAGCTCGAACAGCCCAGCATGCCACGAGCAGCTCAGTCAGGTTGGGCAGCTCAATCAGCTCAGTCAGGCTGGACTGCGTCTGAGACAACTGACTCTCCTGGCCGAAACCAGGTGCTACCCCATTCGATGGGACGCCGATCTACCAGGCTAATATTTTGCTCAAGAACAAGCACTGCCGCGCTCTCTTTGCAGTTAAGCAGCTTTGCATGCTCCTTGCCGGCGATACGGGCAGTGTAGCGTAGACGAGAATACTTTATTTTTCGTCCAGCACAACGCTCCACCGCGTCAAACAGAGATTCCTGTGTGAAATTGGATTGGTCGAGACCTGGACATTCCTCTAGGTTCAGCCAACTATCTTGAGTAATAACCGGCTTCCTGTCCACATAGCGCACGCGCTGCAAATACAGGACATCCGTGCGAGGCGACAGGTCAAGCTCTACTGCGACCGAATGGGGTGCCCCTACAACACGCAGGTCTTTTACAACGGTGATATATGGCCTGCCCTGATCGCTCAGCGCCTTTGCAAATGAAAAGGGGCGTGACTCGACGGCGTGCGAAAGTCCACGCTCAGCTACAAAGGTGCCCTTTCCCTGATGGCGTTCCAACAATCGCTCATCAATAAGCAGGTCAATAGCGTGTCGCACGGTACCGCGGGACAAGCTATAGCGGGTCATCAACTCATGCTCAGAGGGTATTTTTGAACGTGCGCCCCACTCACGAGAATATATCTTTTTGCGGAGAACATCGGCAAGCTGTGCATACAGTCTATCGTTTCCAGCCGATTGCTGACTCTCCAGAAGCGCAGCCTCAAAGAGACCAGCTTCTGGAAACTGATATATAGGATCGTCATTATCAGGCCGCGCGAACTGTGCAGCACCCGTACCTATCTTACGGCTCATATCATCACTCTCGTGTACAAGCTTGTGTTTGGTAGCTACTACCCACTGTTAATCGTGTTTGGTAGCTACTACCCACTGTTAGAGATGAACAAACCTCATTGTATACAACTTGTATATATCTACATATACAACTAGTCTGCAGACAACAATAGGGCAGAGTCGGAGCCGTAGGCCAATGTTTGGGTTATAGGTCCCCTTTTGTCCTTTAACCCTGTATATAAAGCAGGGACATCGAACTATATCCGATGCCCCTTACCAGCTTATTACTTCGATGGTTGCCGTATGCGGCTTACCTCTTATGCACGCTCACCTCTCTAACGCCTCTCTAGCGTATGCCACGCCTTCTTGGCACAACGCCAGCACCTAGTAAAGCAACAGAGAGTCCAAGCGCCACAGGTGCAATGATTGAAATCAATGCATCTGTACTGTCTCCCGTATCAGGAAGTACGTCGTCCGAGACGGCAACTGTCCCGTTGCCCCCATCGCTTGAGGCGTTGGTGGGGATTACAGTAGCACTCCTGTAGAGCTTGGGTGAAGCGACAGTAACGGTTTCAGTGGTTGTCTCTATACCGAGAATGCTATTGTCTTTCGTTATCGTGCGCACCCTCTCAACGGAGGCTGTCGTTTCACTCGCGTTGGTCTCTTTGAAGTCGTCCCCGCTCGTACAGAACTCCGCGCTATCTTCTAGCTTCATGGGAATGGATATGTCTATTGACCAGGAAGTGCCCCAATCGCTGCCTTCCCCCGTTATGTGTGTGCCAGCACCACCCGTGTCGGTTAAGTTAAAGAACTCTATCGTAACGTTGGTGTCACCCGTTGCAATATCTGTTTCTGTGGTCACCACGTAGTCAAAAGAGGTGGTAAAACCACCGAAGTCTGTCACCTTGATGTCTTCTACACTCGTGATTTCAAACTCACTGGTGATGGTTGTGGCAACCGTTGCCGTGTTGCTCATTGAATATTCGACACCCAGCGCGCCGACAGTCTCAAGATCCTCACCGTAAGAATATATGTTGCTGTTGAATTCCTGAAACATCTCCCAGGTCAGGGTTGCCGCAGTTCCACTTGTCTGAACCGAGCGTATCAAGTAATCGACCACAGCCCATATATCATCCTCGCTCTGCGTTGGGTTCATTACCGTTAGGGTATAGACCAAGGCATTTTTCAGGGCAAGTGTCTGTTCCTCATTGATGTATCCAACCATCTCGTAGGTGATGGTATAGATGTTACTGTCGTTTCCGCTCGCGGGTATAAGCACAATGTAGCGGCTTTCGTTAGTGTATGTCTCTAATATTTCAAGCGCAGTTTGGCAGGCTTCGCTCAGGCTATACCGCGAGAATTGGGTGTTGAAGTCCCCCAAATTCACACCGATGAGCACGGAGAGTTGTGCGTCTAGGGTTGCGGTCAGAAAGATTTGATCGGTGTTTCGACTTGCTGTGGCGAAAGCATCGAACGAGTTGAAGATTGCTTGGACGGTCGTGGCGAAGTCGAGACCACGCGCTTCAATAATCTTGATGTATTCGGCGATGTAGTAAAGTGTGAAGACTTCGCCGGCATGACGCTGAGCGGCGAAATCCAGGACGAAATCGACAGCTGAGGTATATGTAGTCCCCGTAGCTCCACTCGATTCCTTAAATGTAAATTCGCCGTTCTCATCAAACTCAATATCGCTGTACAGCACCTCAACATATGGACCGAAGGTATCAGCGCTCTCATTACCAACACCATCAAAGTATTCGCCCGAGGTAAAACTACTACAACCGTCGTTCTCTTTCTTATCGCCACAGCCCAGCACATGGACGCTTTCGTTACTTATTAGCCCTTCATTTGTATGGGTTACGAGGATCTCCTCAATATCATCATCGCTAAGACCGTCTTCCGCGCGCACGGAGAACATCAATGCT
Source organism: uncultured Coriobacteriaceae bacterium (assembly GCA_964440675.1). GTDB lineage: Bacteria > Actinomycetota > Coriobacteriia > Coriobacteriales > Atopobiaceae > CADBMC01. Next base: position 4,447 of record CAYTTI010000055.1, on the reverse strand, counting down.
GCGGCGGCATCGGCTTCGACCGCATCACCGTCAACGCCGTAGATGCTTCCTGACGCTCGGTTGTTTGCGCCGATCATGATGACATCAACGTAATCGTTGTATTCCAGCAGCTCTAGAATGTCTTCAATGGCGAGTTCCATCGTGAAAGAGTGTCCTGTACAGGTTGTGAATACATACAGAGAGCGAAGTTCGATCTCCGTAAAGTCCACCTCATAGTGGATGCTGATAGTGGCCTCGCCATCGGCCTTATTTGTCCACTCAGCTGATTCGAGAAAGCAGGTGGAGTATCTGGCACTTGTTAGGCTCTCGCTATCAATCAGATCAGATGTTTGAGTGTTGTACTGGCAGTCGTGGGATTTATAGTTGGCAGTTATCTGACCGGTTGCAAGATAGTCGCTAATAGTACAATCAGCAAGGTACCCCTCCCCCATCGCAGTACCATGAACAGTAGCCGCCACAGCCACGACACTACCAAAGTTTGAGAACACGAGAATTGCCACCATAACAAGCGCTAGCAACCGTACGCTTTTTCTTTTTGTCTTGCGCACACCCGCCTGTATCTTGCGCACACCCGCCTGTATCTTGCTCACGCTCACCCCCCCCCGAGAAGCCGAGTTTTTTCATACTCAGCTCACTTGAAACTGCTATTGCTGTTAGTTCTTGTTGCTAACAGCGCCTGCGGCTCGATACTTATATATCAGTTAAAAGGGGGGGGGTGAAAAAACTAAGAAAAGTTCAAAAAAGGTCGGGCGAACGAGCCGCCCGACCTGGTACATCCAAAGCAAAAATACTAAGCGGAGGTAATAGTACCGCCAGTCAAAATGCTAAGCGAGGGTAACGGTGCCGCCAGCATCCTCGATCTTCTTCTTAACATCCTCTGCCTCATCCTTCTTAACACCCTCGAGGATAGGCTTGGGAGCAGACTCGACGAGCTCTTTGGCTTCCTTCAAACCAAGCGAGGTAAGGGAACGAACCACCTTAATGACAGCGATCTTGTTGTCGCCATAGCCCTCAAGCACGACGTCAAAGCTAGTCTTTTCTTCGACAGGAGCAGCATCAGCAGGGGCAGCTGCGATTGCAGCAACAGGGGCAGCAGCGGAAACGCCAAATACATCCTCAAGCTCGTGAACAAGCTCAGCAAGTTCAATAGCAGGCATTGACTTAAGAAACTCGATAATCTCATCTTTGGTAATAGCCATATGCGTTCTCCTTCATGGCGGGGGTACAGCTTCGTATCCTCGGGATACAGGTATGCACCCATACTGTGTGTATTTCTTGATAACGGACAGCTCTTACGCTGCCTGTTTCTGTTCGGCAATTGCATCGAGCGCGGTAACAAGCCCACGGGCAGGTCCGGCACATACCGACGCAATACCACGCAGAGGACTTGCAAGTACGTATACAAGCTGAGCAATAAGCTCGTCGTGGGTTGGCAGATCCGCATAGGCCAGTGCTTGTTCGGCATTGATAGCTACGCCATCAGCAATGCCACCCTTAAATGCAAGCTTTCTAAAGGCCTGAGACTTCTCCTTGATAACCTTTGCGGCCGAAACAGGATCTTTCTCATAGAAAACAAATGCATTAGTTCCAGCAAGCAAGTCGTCAAGCGCGGGCTGCTCACACTCAGCAAGTGCACGCTTTACCAAGTTGTTCTTGTACACCTTCATGGTGGCACCGACCTCGCGCAGAGCCCGGCGAAGCTCCTGTGCTTCTTTTACCGAAAGACCCTGATAGTCGATGACATACAATCCCTCGGATGCGTCGATGGAAGAGCAAATCTTCGCCACCATATCGATTTTGAATTGTGCAGGCATATCACACCTCCTTAGCTATTCTCGGGCACGAACCGCCGACACAGCGTTACAGGCAATAGCGCGATGCAACCGACAGCGCTACACCGCGATACAGGCGATAGCGCGACACAGCCGACACCGCAGCCATAAAAAGCCCCACCGGCAATGCCAAAGTGGGGCTCTAAGATACATCTCTTGAACCACCTCGGCAGGCGGGCAAGCCCATTAAGTCCTTACAGACACCGGCTGTCTTTGGCAGCGGACGTGCATATATTTACGATCCTTGAAGCATTATGCCAATCGTAGCTTGCTTCGTCAATGTTTAGGCATCCAAGAAACTACGTGTAATGCTTGGGTCAACCTTAATACCTGGACCCATGGTGGTAGACACCGCAACCGACTGCACGTAGCGACCCTTGGCACTCGCAGGCTTCACACGCAGAAGTTCTGTGTACAAGGTCGCATAGTTTTCGATAAGTTTGTCGGTCTCAAAGCTCACCTTGCCCACCGGAACATGACAAATGCCGTAGCGGTCGGCGCGATACTCAACACGACCCGCCTTAAGCGCAGCAACCATATTGGCAACATCCATGGTTACCGTACCAAGCTTGGGGTTTGGCATAAGACCTCGCGGGCCAAGTATACGACCCAAGCGGCCAACTTTTGCCATCATGGGGGGTGTGGCGATAACCGCATCGAAATCGAGTTTGCCTTGCTGCACTGACGCAACTAGGTCGTCGGATCCAACAATATCGGCACCTGCAGCCTCTGCAGCACGTGCCTGCTCACCTTCGGCAAATACCGCAACACGCACCGTTTTGCCCGTGCCATGGGGCAGCGAAATCGAGCCGCGAACGTTTTGATCCTGCTTGCGGGTATCGATGTTCAGGCGAACAGAAACTTCCACCGTTTCGTCGAACTTGGCAACGGCAAGTTCTTTGGCAAGATCCATTGCCTGCCGAGGCGTATACAGCCTGCGAGCGTCCACACGCTCAAGTGCCTTGCGATAATTCTTTCCGTGTTTGGGCATTTTGTTCCTCCTTGTGGTAAACGAGCGCCCTGGCTCTCCCACACTAGCTACTAGCCTTCGATCTCAACCCCCATGGAACGAGCGGTGCCGGCAACAATCTTCTTTGCAGCATCGATATCGTTCGCGTTGAGATCGGGCAACTTAATCTCTGCAATCTTGGTAAGCTGATCCTGGGTAAGCTTTCCCACCTTGTCACGCTGGGGAACAGCCGACCCACTACTCAAACCAAGCTCCTTTTTGATAAGGTGCGCTGCAGGTGGCGTCTTGCATACGAAGTCGAAAGAACGATCATCGTACACCGAAATCTCAACGGGGATAATGTCACCAGACTGAGCCTGCGTTTGCGCATTGAACGCTTGGCAGAACTGCATGATGTTAACCTGTGCGGCACCAAGAGCTGGGCCTACAGGGGGTGCCGGATTCGCTTGACCGGCAGGGATCTGAAGCTTGATAAAAGCTACAACTTCCTTAGGCATGGTGTATATGCTCCTGTCGTTTGTACTCTACATTCCCTATATCGAAGCGCGTTCCCAGAAGCATTCCTCACCGAATGAGAACGCAGGCTGAACCTTACCGGTTGATTGCTAGTCGATAGACGCCACCTGTTCGAGCGTAAGTTCTACCGAGGTTTCACGGCCAAAGATCATTAGCATAACCTTGACTTTGCCGGCCTCGGGCATCACTTCGGAAATTTCACCATCGAAGTCCGCCAAAGGACCACTTACCACGCGAACCATCTGACCTACGTGCAAATCGGTTGCCGTGCGGCGCGGCGCGGTCGCATCGGCTCTCGAAGTACGCCGCATTATTTTGTTGTACTCATCGCGGGAAAGCGGTGTGGGCTTACCTTCAATTCCCACGAAGCCTGTGACGCCGGGGGTATTACGTACGATCGACCATGAGTCGTCCGTAACCTCCATACGCACGAGTACGTATCCCGGGAATACCTTGGCATCCTTGGTCTCGCGCTTGCCACCTTCCTTAACTTGAGTTACCTGCTCTGTGGGAACTTGAACATCCACAATCTGCTCACCCATACCGGAGAGCTCGATTCTATGCTCCAAGTCGGTTTTTACCTTGTTTTCAAAACCTGAGTAGGTGTGAACTACATACCAGCGTTTTGCCATAACTAGCCCCTCAGAGCAGAAAGAGTTACCAGAGCGGCGGTAATACCGGTGTCAACCAGCCAAATGGCGATACCCACAACAATGAGAACGCCGATAACACACACTGAGTACTCGCGTACTTCCTTAACAGATGGCCAGGTAACCCGGTGCAGCTCCGTACGAACGTCCTTGAAATACGCACCAATACGCTTAATAAAGCCAGGTACACGCAGACCCTTTTTTTCTTCAATCTTTGGCCGAGAAGACTTTTCCGCTTGAATTTGCTTTGCTTCCTCAACGGAAACACCAGTAGCAAGCGCCTCTCGCTCAGCGCGCTCTTGCGAACGTGCTTGGCGAGCACTTCTGCGGTTGCGCTTTTTCTTGGCCATCTTCTCGTTCCTTCCGGCCTTACGTATGTCCTATCTTGCAAGCTAACCGCCCCGTAGGGCGGTTGCGCAATACTCTGGCAGCCCAGGTAGGATTCGAACCCACAACCGTCGGTTTTGGAGACCGCTGCT
>CAYTTI010000054.1:3330-7426 GCA_964440675.1 uncultured Coriobacteriaceae bacterium | reverse complement strand
ATAACGCGCCTTTGCTCACTCCAGCTCAGATTCGTTTGAAAGCCCACTAAATTATATGCCGTACCTTCGGTGTTTTCTGCACGGAGCTGTGCTGCCGCCCATGGACGCTTACCGGTTGTTGGGTCGTATAACCCCACTGGTTTGAGCGCCCCGAAACGAAGTGCATCTATACCAGTTCGAGCAACCTCTTCTATCGGCTGGCATGCACAAAAGAGCTCACCACGCTTAAAGTCGTGATCCACCACGCGCCGCGCATGAACTAGGCTGTGCCAAAAGCGTTCATAGGATGCCTTATCAAACGGGCAGTTTATATAATCGCCAGCAACTCCATCATCCCAGCGTGATTGCTTAAAACAGATGCTCATGTTAATGCTGTCGGCATCGATAATGGGCGCAACGGCATCATAAAAGGCAAGTGAGTCGCAGCCAAGTCGCTCACCGAGTGCTGTAAATAAATCGTCAGAACATAGCGGTCCTGCAGCAATTACACAAGGCTGTTGAGGTATCGTTGACACTCGCTTGCGTCGCAGCTCAATATAGGGATGCTCATCTATTGCTTTGCCAACAAGTTCCGAAAAATACGCTCTATCGACTGCCAGGGCTCCTCCCGCTGGAACCGCTGCCTGTCGGGCAATGCGCAAAAGGAAGCATCCCATCGCATCAAGTTCGAGCTTGAGAAGCCCTGCTGCACTCTCTGGCTTGGTTGACTTAAACGAGTTAGAGCATACGAGTTCAGCAAGACCTCCTGTAGTGTGCGCCTGCGTCGTATGGTGCGGTCGTTGCTCATAGAGAACAACATGAACATGGCGTTTTGCAAGCTGCAGGGCACACTCACACCCCGCCAAACCGCCTCCTACTACAACAACGCTTCTATCCACCAGACTCCCCTCTATGTGACGCCGTATTGAGCATATAGCCCGTCTCACTTAAAGAATACCTCCCATCTGCCAAACGTTGAACTATTCCTCGTGCCTCGTAGTTTGACAGGCTTGTAATGAGTGCAGGCAGCGCTATGTTGAGCTCGCGCGCAAGTGTTTCCACATGTGTAGGCATTGCAACAAGGGCATTCAAGAGCTCGTCGGAAAACTCCGGCACAGGACTCGTATGCGCTGACAGTTCCTCACCACGTGAACGAGCATGTTTCAACACTTCCTCACCATAGTCCAAAGAGATGAGTGTTTGCAAAGCTAGGCTGTCCGTAATAATTGATGCTCCATTTTCTATAAGCGCATTTGCTCCCTGCGAGGAAGATGAGAAGATAGAGCCGGGAACCGCATACACCATACGTCCGGCCTGTGCTGCCACTGTTGCCGTTTGATGGGTTCCAGATACAAGTCCTGCCTCAACCACAACCAAGGCTTTTGAAAGGCCTGCTATGAGCACATTGCGTTTTGGAAAGTAGTACCTCTTGGGCGACGCTCCCCATGCCTCAAGAGAGATAACAGCGCCGGAGTGTGTACGAGCATCCCGAAACAGATCTGTTGACGAACGAGGGTAGGTGACATCTGCGCCGCATCCAGCACAAACAATCGTGGTGCCTCCTGCATCTAAACAGGCACGTCCTGCTGCATAATCACAGCCTACAGCCCCTCCCGATACGACCGTAATGCCACTTTGAGCTGCAATTTTTCCTACCATACGCGCTGCTAAGAGCCCATACGGAGTCGCCTTGCGCGTTCCTATAACCGAGATGCAGGGACCTTGCAACAGGGAAACATCGCCTATGCCACGAATGCAACGCGCAGATATATCAATGGTGTTGAGCATCTGTGGCCACTCAGGATCGTCTCGCATAAGCTCCCAGCCACCCTCAGGCGCTATCATGATCCTTCTCCCACTCGGTAAAAGACCGCCTCACTCACGTCATCCTCGTTTACGCAGTCTCGAGAATCAATATCTGCAATAGTTCGCGCAACACGAGCAATGCAAAAGGTGGCTCTACCTCCCAGTCCATATTGGCGAGCAACCGTTTCTAAGAGCGACTTAGCGCGAAGATCGAAGGTACAAAGTATCTTCTCTTCACCGACGATGCCTTGCTGTGCACGCCGCTGAGCAAAGCAACGACCTGCGAGAACGTCCTGAGCAAGTTCCTTCGAGGAAGCTCCTTTGCGTCCTTCGAGCAGACGTGAAGGGTCGGGTCTGCCAACGTATACCTGTAAATCGATGCGATCGATCAAAGGACCGGTAAGCTTCGCCTGATAGCGTGCAAGAGCCTGTGCGCTACAGCTGCACCTATGTACGGGGTCTCCTAAATTGCCACAAGGACAGGGATTTGCCGCTGCAATAAGCATAAAACGAGCAGGGAATTGGTAGATACCCTCAACTCGTATTATACGGACGCATCCCTCCTCCAATGGCTGACGCAGTCCCTGCAAAACTGAGTTGTTGAATTCAGGCAATTCATCCAGGCACAGTACACCGTTATGTGCCAGCGATATCTCGCCAGGACGTACCGGATGTCCACCTCCGAGCAAACCCGCTGTTGAAATGCTATGGTGCGGCATGCGCACCGGTCGCTTACCAGCCGCAATCGACCCAAGCTCTTCTCCCACCACTGAGTGAATGAGGAGAATCTCACGCTGTTCTTCCTCACTCAATTCCGGAAGAATCGATGGGATACACCGCGCAAGCATCGTTTTTCCTGCCCCTGCAGGGCCAATCATAAGCATCCCATGATTTCCCGTTGCAGCAATAACAGATGCTCGCTTAGCCAGCTCCTGGTCGTATACATCTTCAAAATCGGGATAGCTTGCAGGAGCTACTACTTCTTGAGATGGGACGACAAGCGGCAGGGCGTTGACGTCCTTGCGTAAATCTGAAAGCGCCGTAATCGAGCGAATAGTAACGCCTGTATACGCAGAAAAGCCTGCTCCGATGAGCGTGAGGTTGTGCTGTTGAGCATACTCAAGGTATGCGAACTGACCACGAACGGGATTGACGCTACCGTCTAAGGCGAGTTCCCCTACAAATAGGCAGTCTCGATACGCCGAGAGGTCGAGTTGCGTGGTAGCACACAGTATCCCCACCGCAATTGATAGGTCGAAGGCTGTCCCTGTTTTGCGTATTTCTGCAGGCGACAAATTTACCATGATATTCAGACGGGGAATGGTAAAACCGGCGGAGCGAAGCGCATAACGTACACGTGCACGTGCTTCAAGCACTGCAGTATCGGGCATCCCAACGATTGATATGCCAGGAATACCTGCAGAGACGCCAACTTCTACCTCAACGCCAATAGGGCTAATACCACGAATCATCGCAGCGTGTACCGAGACGCTTTGTGTGCAAGTCGCGGCTGGCATGACTATTCTTCCCACTCAAAAGCCCCAATGAGGTGACGTAGGCGTGCGGTATGCTCTCCCACAATATTGAGAGCTATCACATCAAAGCGAACAGCCTGTACCGCCGGGTGTTTCGCCAAATAGAACAGGGCAATTCTGCGATAGCGATCACATTTACGCCTACCTACTGCAAGCTCTGGCACCGCTTCATCTGTATCGAGCGTGAGCCTCGTTTTAACTTCTACGAGAACATAGGTATTCTCATCATTACATGCAACGATATCTGCTTCCCCTGCCGCGCAACGCCAATTAGACTCGACAATTCTGTAGCCCCTGCGCTTGAGAAATTCACGCGCTAAGCGCTCGCCTTCATTTCCTATCGCTCGTGACGACATCTGGCGCAAATCGCTCTGCTCGTTCTGTGATGCTCCCCGTTGTGATGCTTCCTGTTCACCTTCTTGTTGTTCAGCAAGCTTTTCGACTGACTCCATACTGCTCCCCCTCTCATGCGTGGTACAGAGGATGCACCCATGAGCCCAACGAGAAACTAATCTGGAGCAATCAGAGAACTCACAGCGGTGTCAAACAGCGCAGCACACAGCCTCAAAGCTGTTTGGATGTGCGTGAACGAACAATTGCATCTTTATAAGGAATTCACGAATGGGTGAAGAAGGTATAGGTAAAGCCAAGGTGCTAGAACAGTCGATCCTGTTCTGTAGGAGACAACAATTGATCCTGTTCTGTGGATGACAGTCGATCTTGTTCTGTAGTAGACCTAAGTATATTTCTGCAGAAGGTCACTCGGTGCTGGGCTG
>CAYTTI010000054.1:0-3230 GCA_964440675.1 uncultured Coriobacteriaceae bacterium | reverse complement strand
TGTTCTGTAGTAGACCTAAGTATATTTCTGCAGAAGGTCACTCGGTGCTGGGCTGTTAAGCCATGTTCCTGAATAGCAAGGATATGGGCGGCAGACGCATATCCCTTGCACGTTTCAAAGTGATAGGCAGGCCAGCGCGCAGCCATGTTCGTCATGAGCGCGTCGCGCTCTACCTTTGCAAGCACTGATGCTGCCGCGATACAGGCAATACGTGCATCACCATGAACTATGCAATGCTCCTTGGGATGAATATGAACAGGGTTGCCATCAATAAGTAGGGCATCGGGTTCACATCCGGTCTTCGCAAGGGCTTGTCGCATTGCCTTGCGCAAAGACTGCGCCATGCCCAGCTGATCAATCTCTGCTGGTGCAATATGCGCCATGCCAATGGCATGGGCGCAGGCACGCACGTGTTCTGCAATGCGTTCGCGCGCAGCAGGCTTCAGCTTTTTAGAGTCGTTTAAGCCCCAAACGAGCGGCTCGTGTGGCAACACAACAGCACAGACCGTTAAGGGTCCCGCAAGAGCACCTCTGCCAACCTCGTCGATGCCAACAACTACTCCATCACCTGCAATTTCCTGTTGCAGTGCATACATCGACTTCACGCGTGTGCGTTCTGACAGCTCTTTTGCGAGACGCCTTTGGGCAGTGTCAACAGCCCGTATCACCTGCTTACGGGCATCAGTGCGATATCGTGCGATAAGGACAGGCAACTCATCTGCCAAGGCACAGGAGAGCTCTTTGGCAATATCTGAGGCTCTAAATCCGTCCACACGATCCCGCTTACCGCTTACACGACACAGGTACCACAGGCATACAAACGCAGCCGAATTGCAGACAGCACAGACGTATGAACGCAGCCGGGATTACAGCCACACGAATAAACAAGCATACGAGCACACGAGCACAGCTGAATGCAGCACGAAGATCTTGATTGAATCCTAATCGCGACGTGATTGGATTCTAATCGCGACGCTCACGAATGCGCGCAGCCTTACCAATGCGATCACGCAGATAATACAGCTTGGCGCGGTTCACATCGCCGTGACGAACTACCTCAAGCGTGGCAATCTTTGGGCTGTGCAGAGGAAAGGTTCTCTCAACACCAACGCCGAAGCTCACCTTGCGAACCGTAAAGGTCTCGCGTGAGCCTGCACCGCTTATGCGAATAACATCGCCTTCAAAGACCTGAATACGCTCACGATCGCCTTCCATAATGCGATAGTGAACCTTCACGTGATCACCTGGCTCGAGCTCAGGCACATCCTCACGCATCTGTTGGCGCTCAATGGCGCGAATATAATCCATACGACCCTCAACTTCCTACCAGAGGTGCCGACGCAATCCGAACGACACATAGTTACACAAACAGTTTGGAAGTATACGTCACTACAAACGAGCGAGCAAGCAACGATCTTTACGCAAACAACAATCTTTCAGCAAGCATCGATCTTTAAGCAAGGAGCAGTCTTTGGGCATCTTTAGGCAAATAGCAACTAATTATCAGGAGTGAGCGCTTTGATGCGGCTGAGCACCTCAGCGGCAAGCTCTTCAACCGTTTTACCATTGACTGCAATGACAGTACATCCAAGTTTGTCCATGACCTGTCGAGCCTCAGCTCGCTCAGCATCTACACCGTTTGTATCAGCAGTAGATCCCACAAAGGCAAAGGCTGCGCTATCCGTAATCTGGTGGTTGCGCATCTCATCGAGCGTAGAGCTCGAAGGAACAAGACCAAACACACGCCGAGGATCAACCTGAAAGAGTTCTTGAGGAAGCTCAGCACCCTGCGTATACGTAATATTTGCTACCTTGTAACCGAGGAAGCCAAGATAGAGTGCAAGCGGTGTTTTGGACGTGCGTGTTACACCAAACAAAACAGCATCGGCTACCGAGAGATCCTCTGGATGCAACCCTTCGTCATGTTCAGCAAAAAAGTTCATTCCCGTAACTCGACTGTGGTAACGCTCGTCGTCTTCGCTCCGTCTCCCCGCGACATTAACGGGCTCTTCACCGGTCAAGGTTGAGATGATGTTAACGGCAGGTCCCAGCAAATCGATGGAGGGGACTCCGCGCCGGTCGAGCTCAGAGCGCACTTCCGAGCGCAGGTTGTAATCGACAAGCGTGTGAAACACGGCAGCAGGAGCATGCTTTTTCCCAAAACTATCAAGGTGCTGACGCACGACCTCCATCGTACGTGCATTTGAAAGCCTCACGACCTTCACGACTTCGCCTGCAAACTGGCTCATAGCTGCTCGAACTACATCAGAGGCAGTTTGGCCAGACGAGTCCGAGATAATATGAATAACCGGTATGTCCTGAATGCTGTCGTCCTCGAACGCATATTTCGAAGTCATCTACGGCCTCCCTTTTTGCCTGCAACACTGTTTTTGCGAATCAATGCTCCTACATCATTTCTTGTGCACCAAAACTCCTAGGTCATTTTTTGCGCACTAACGCTCCTACATCAGCAACTTCCTTAAACACTTCGGTGAACTTGTTGAGCAAACGAAGCCGATTGGTGCGCAGCCTTTCGTCTTTATCCATAACGAGTACTTCAACGAAAAAGGTATCGATTGGCTGACGCAGGCTCGCCAACACACGAAGAGCCTCCCCGTAGCGATTATCTTTGAGCGCTCTATCAACCTGCTGTTGTGCCTGTGTACAGGCATCATACAGAGTTAACTCAGCGTCGCACAACAAATCTACATTCACCTGCGTGCCACAAGCCTTATCGGCCAAGTGTGCAGCGCGCGCATAAGCCGTTGCTAAGTCATCAAAAAGCTCAGCCTGCTCGGCACGCGCATCCTCGAGGGCACGTGCACGATGGATGAATTCGGCAGGATCAACAATGCCTGCAGCAGATACCGCCTCAACAGTATCGGGGGCTATACCCTCACCACGTACAATCGTAGACAGACGTCCCATAAAGAAGCGCTTAATCTCGCAAAGCACCTCGTCATGCGTAAAGGCAAGACCCTGCTGCTTATAGCTATCGAGAGCAAGCTCGATGAGCTCTTCAAGATGCACCGAGGGCATGGTACGCAACATTGCAATAACACCAATCGCTGCACGGCGCTGCGCAAAGGGGTCAGACGAGCCGGTGGGTGGCTCATTGATGGCATGCATACCACAGATGGTATCGAGTTTGTCGGCGATAGCCACGGCACAGCCTATCGTGGTGCTTGGAATTGCATCCTTGGCAAAGCGAGGATGGTAGTGCTCAGCAA
>CAYTTI010000053.1:1281-7444 GCA_964440675.1 uncultured Coriobacteriaceae bacterium | reverse complement strand
CCTCTCCGGTTGTGGTTACGGGTTGGTCGAAGTCGCCACCGCCCTGTATTTGAGACTCGTAGATGTCACGATAGATGTCATTGGTTGCAAGCAGCTCCTCGTGGGTGCCCACTGCATTGAGGTGGCCTTCGTCGAGCACAACGATGCGATCTGCATGCTCAACACTGGAAATACGCTGCGCAATGATGATCTTTGTGGTGCCGGGCAAATAGGTGGCGAGTGCCTCGCGAATGCGCGCATCGGTTGCGGTGTCTACCGCACTGGTCGAGTCGTCAAGGATGAGCACCTTGGGGTGTTTCATAAGTGCCCGTGCGATACACAATCGCTGCTTCTGTCCGCCCGACACATTGGTGCCGCCTCGCTCGATCTTGGTGTTGTACCCCTCGGGCATTTCCATTATGAAGTCGTCGGCTGCGGCGGCCTTGCAGGCTATGCGACACTCCTCGAGTGTGGCGTTTTCGTCGCCCCAACGCAAATTCTCAAGAATACTTCCGCTGAACAGTACATTTTTTTGTAGCACCATGGCTACATCATCGCGCAGCGCCTCGATGTCGTATTCGCGTACGTCGTGGCCGCCTACCTGTACCACTCCCTCACTTGCGTCGTATAGGCGCGGAATAAGGCTTACCAGGGTCGATTTGCCCGAGCCGGTTCCACCAATAACACCGATGGTTTCACCGCTTGCAATGTGCAAGTCGATCTCTGCCAAGGCGCGATGCTCTGCCTTTGCCGCATAGCGAAAGGTAACCTTGTTGAAGTCGATAGAGCCATCGGGCACCTGCTCGATGGGATTTTGTGGGTTAGCGATATCGGGAACTTCGTTTAAGCATTCGTTGATGCGGCGAATACTTGCGACGCTCATGGTTATCATGACGAAGATCATGGAGAGCATCATGAGCGACATCATGAGCTGCATAACGTAGCTAAACATGCTCGTAAGCTCACCGGTGGTCATGCTTTGGGCAACAACGAGCTGGGCTCCGAGCCACGAGATGCCTAAGATGCAGCCATAAATTGCGATCATCATAACGGGACTCGTGAGCGCTACCAGGCCTTCCGCGCTGACAAACTTGCGATACAGGTCCTCTACCGCCCGTTCAAACTTCGATTTTTCGTAGTCCTCGCGTACAAAGGCCTTGACCACTCGAATTGCGCCTACATTTTCTTGAACGCTGGCGTTGAGGTCGTCGTAGGCGTCAAATACAACGTTAAAACGCTTGGTCGCGTTCGTAATGATAAACATGAGTGTGAGGGCTAAAAAGACGATAACGACGAGGAATACGCGCGTAAGCTCGAAGTTAATGTTAATGCACATCACCAAACTCATGATAAGCATGACGGGGGAGCGTGTGGCGATGCGCAAAATCATTTGATAGGCATTTTGAACGTTGGTAACGTCGGTGGTCATGCGGGTTACCAGCCCTGCCGTGCTGAACTTGTCGATGTTGGCAAAGGAGTAGGTTTGAATTTTGTCAAAGGTGGCCTCACGAATGTTGCACGCAAAGCCAGTCGATGCCTTGTTGGCACAGTAGCCTCCGAAAACGCCGAAGCATAAGCTCAGGAATGCCATACCAATCATGATTGCTCCATAGCGCAGGATGGCTCTCATGTCTCCTGTTGAGATGCCGTTGTCGATAATGAGCGCCATGATGAAGGGCAGTGATACCTCCATAATTACTTCGCAAATGGTTCCTAGCACTGCCCCTATAGAAACGAGTCGATAGTTTTTAGTTTGTTCGAGTAATGCTTTCACAGGCATCCCTACCTTCTTCGTTCTACGTGCACCGATGCGCTTGAGGCGCGTACAATGTGCGAGCATGCAATTAACGTGTATGTAATTCACAGGCATGCCATTGCTCACTCATTGCGCTGTGTGCACGTCGTGCTGTATGCACGCCGCTTCTCACTCATGCAACTTTTACAATTGAATGTACTATTGCCAATTCAAGCTATTACATACATAGATATTTACTATTATTTATTAATAAGTCTTATAAATCAGAGTAATGAAAGTAAGGTGACAGCGCTATGAACAGCGTTCAGCTTCGTTGCTTTGTGGAGGCAGCTAGCAGGTTATCGTTTTCTCGTGCTGCTGAGGTCATGCATGTGTCCCAGCCAACGGTGAGCCATCAGGTGCGCTCACTCGAAGATGAACTGGGTTGTACGCTGCTTGCACGCTCTACGAGAACTGTCCGTCTTACCGACGACGGCTTTGCCTTTTTTTCCTTTTCGCACGAAATCATAGAGCTTGAGATGCGCGCAAAGAAGCAGCTCTCAGAAGGTGTGAACACCAAGTTGAACACACTGCGCATTGGCTTGCGTGACAGCTTTGAAGCCAAGCTGGCAGTACCTGCCCTGCGCCAGCTCAACAAAGAATTCAAGAACTTTCGCCCTGTCGTGCGTCAGGCTCCCTACACCGCCTTGTGCGACATGCTCGAGACAAACGTTATAGACATCATGCTGTCGTACCGTGACCCTGCGGGAGATGTTGATTTTGAAGGTGCAACCCAGCTCCATATGCTTGGATCGGCTCCGTTGTGCTGTGTGTGTAGTCGCGATCATCACCTTGCACAGTATGAAGGTGCCGGGATAGGTCTTGATGAGCTGAGAGCCGAGATGCCCGTTGTTGTTGCGGAGCCCATGCATACCATCTCAGCTATTGCTCACGCACAGTCGCGCATTACCCATGCCTATGCATACGATCAGGTAATAATGGGAACGGATATAGAGGTGACGCTGTCACTTGTTGCGGCGGGCTTAGGCTTTGCCATTATGCTGGATATCCCTACGACTCGCAGAGACGACTTAGTATACATTGCGTGCACAGGGATCGATCCGGTAGCTTGTGGGGTACGTACCAGGAGGGGACGGCAAAACAAACTCGTAATGCGCTATGCCGAGCTCATAAAAGAGAGGTTACCGTGGCATACATTCAGTTCGTAGACGTAGTTAAATGCTATGGTTCTGGTGCAGGTGAGGTACGTGCGCTCGACGGGGCAAGCTTTGAGGTTGAACAAGGAGAGCTTGCTGTTATCTTGGGAGCCTCGGGTGCTGGTAAAACTACGGCACTCAATTTGCTGGGCGGCATGGATACCACGACCTCAGGCCATATTTTTGTAGATGGAAACGACATCGCCCGGCTCACGATGGCGCAGCTGGTTGAATATCGCCGCAGCGACGTTGGATTTGTGTTTCAGTTTTACAACCTTGTCTCTAATCTTACCGCCCTTGAAAACGTGGAGCTTGCATCTCAGATCTGCTCCGATTCGCTCGACGCGGCACGTACGCTTGCTCAGGTGGGGCTTGCACGGCGTATGAACAACTTTCCTGCACAGCTGTCGGGCGGTGAGCAGCAACGTGTTGCTATAGCACGGGCACTTGCGAAAAATCCCAAACTGCTGTTGTGCGACGAACCAACGGGTGCCCTCGATTATGCGACAGGTAAGGAGGTACTCAAGCTTTTGCAAACGACCTCTCAGGCACACGGCATTACGGTGCTCATCATTACGCATAACGCTGCGCTCGCGCCTATGGCAGACCGCCTTATTCGCTTCAAAAACGGGCGCGTTACCCATATGGATATAAACCCCGAGCCTACCTCTATCGAGGATATCGAGTGGTAGGGATGTCGCGTGTCTACGGCTTACACAAAGGACATTCTCCGCACTATTCGAGGCAATCTTAAGCGCTTTGTCTCCATAGCGGTCATTTGCATGCTGGGTGTTGGCATGTTCTGCGGACTTCGTGCGGCATGCGAGGAGTTACGTGCGTCTGCCGATGCCTACTTCGCCGAACAAAACCTCTTTGAAGTTCAGGTGCTCTCCACCCTCGGTTTAACCGATGACGATTTGGAAGCCCTCGCAGAGATTGAAGGGGTTGAAGCGGTGAGTGGAGGCTGGGCCGAGACCACCTACGTCGAGGTAAATGATGAGCTTGCCTCTGTGGAAGTGCGCGCCTTTGCCTCAGATACGGTGAACAATCCCTACGTCCTTGAGGGGCGCGTGCCTGAGGCATCAGATGAAGTGGCAGTAAGTGAAACTTTTCTCGAGGACAGTGGCCTTAAGCTGGGTGATACCGTAGAGCTCGAGCCGGCAACGAGTGAAGATGATCAGATATTTGAACGCCGGCTCTACACCATCGTGGGTGTGGTTATTGACGCGATGGATGTTAACAATCCCTTTTTGAGTTTTCGTTCCACTTCGGGCACCGACTACACCTTTACCCTTACATCTGCGGCGGTCACGAGCGATGTGTACACGGTTGCCTATATTCAGGTGACAGGTGCAGAGGCACTCGCGTGTTATTCGGATGCCTACCAGGAATACATGAGCACTGTGGTCGACCGCATCGATGCCCAGGTGCGCTCCACGCAAGAACAGGAGCGCACGGACATGGTTATTCGCGAGGCACAGGATGAGCTTGACAGCGCATGGGCGAGTTACCTCGAAGAGAAGGAGGCTGCCGAACTTGAGCTCGCGGATGCCTGGGATGAACTCGAAGATGCTGCAGCGCAAATTGCCGATGGTGAAGCAAGTATTGCCGAGGCTCGCTTGGAGCTCGCCGCAAACGAGCAGGAGCTTGAAGCCTCGCAGCAAGAAGTTGATGAAGGCTGGGAGACCTATGCATCCCTTACCGATGCCGCCGAAGAGCTTGTTGTAGCCTTGGAGCAAATTGATGCCGGACTCACTGAAATTGAGAGCGGTCTTGCCCAGCTTGAGATGCTCCCGGTACTTAACGATGAGCTCATCGCTTTGCGCGATTCTCTACTCCAGCAGCAGGCAGAATTGCTGGCAACTCAGGCGGAACTGCTTGCTCAGCAAGAAGAGCTTACCTCGCTGCTTTCCACCATGCCTGCTCAGCTTACGAGCGCGCAGGCAGAAATTGATGCTGCCTGGCTTCAGATAGAAGATGCCTATGCT
The DNA here is from genome assembly GCA_964440675.1 of uncultured Coriobacteriaceae bacterium. Classification (GTDB taxonomy): domain Bacteria; phylum Actinomycetota; class Coriobacteriia; order Coriobacteriales; family Atopobiaceae; genus CADBMC01. The sequence continues at coordinate 2,525 of CAYTTI010000053.1, read as the reverse complement.
CAGCTCGAGGCATCGATCGCAGAGCTCGCCAGCGCTCAGACTAGCTACGAGGAAGGTCTTGCGTCCTGGGAGGAGTCGCGTCTCGAAGCAGATGAGCAGTTTGCCGACGCAGAGGCAGAGCTGCAGGAAGCACAGGATGAAATAGATGCCATCAAAGCTGCTACCTGGTACATACAAACGCGCCAGTCTTTGTCGTCGTATTCCGCTATTGAAGGCGATGCCGACTCTATCGAGGCCATTGGTACGCTATTTCCCATGGTGTTTTTGGTAGTTGCAGCATTAGTGGCTCTCACCACCATAACGCGCATGGTGGAAGAGGAACGCTCGATAATTGGTTTGTACAAAGCATTGGGATATCGCGCGCGCGAAACCTACGTTAAGTATGTGCTCTATGCCTGCTCGGCCTGCGTGGTGGGCTCACTCTTAGGTCTTGTTTTGGGCTATGTTGGTTTGCCCTTATTCCTGTTTAACATCTTTTCCATTATGTATGTGCTGCCATCTTATGTGCTGCTTTACGACCCTTTGTTTGCCTGGCTTGGCGTGCTTGTATTCCTCGTTGCCATCGTTGGAGCCACCTTTCTTGCCTGTTGGAGCGAGATGCAGGAGACACCTGCCTCGCTTATGCGTCCTAAGGCACCAAAAGCTGGTTCGAGGATTGTGCTCGAAAGGCTAGGCTTTGTGTGGCGGCGCTTGTCATTTCTGAACAAGGTTACGGCGCGCAATCTGTTTCGTTATAAGCAGCGCTTCCTCATGACCGTGGGCGGTATCTTGGGTTGTACTGCACTAATCGTGTGCGGCTTTGTAATTCGCGATTCGGCGGCACAGCTTGTTTCCGAGCAATACGACCTGGTATCAACCTACGACATCATGGCGGTTACTCAAGAGGAAGATGTCGAGCAGCTGGCAGAAGAGCTCGAAGCCGACAGCCGTGTTAGCTCGCTTGAAGTGCTGCGTATCGACTCACTTACGCTCGTAAGCGACGCCGGTGAAGAAAACCTCACCCTGTTGGTACTACCACGTGGGGCGAGCCTTGACGGCTACATACACGTGGCAGATATTGACACCGGCGAGGATCTTGAGTTGCCCGATAGTGGTGTGATTATTACCCGCAACGCTTCTGAGGTACTGGACTTTGGGGTGGGAGATACGGTTACCCTGCGCGACTCTGCACTTACGAGTGTTGAGGTAGAAGTTGCTGCTATTGCTCGTAACTACCTTGGCAATTTCGTGTTTATGAGCGAAGA
>CAYTTI010000053.1:0-1181 GCA_964440675.1 uncultured Coriobacteriaceae bacterium | reverse complement strand
GGTAGTTCAGAGGGCACCGATGGTGCGGCAGCGGATGCCGGTGAAACTGTAGGCGAGGTTGCGGAGTACGCCGAGGAGCTGGGCGATGAGCTGGCACAAGATTCACGCCTGCTTTCGGTAACGGTTGCAGGACGCCTCTCGGATGACTTTAGCAACTCGCTTGCGATCATCAATGGCATTGTGGTGATTCTCATTGCCATGGCAGCAGCGCTTGCCTTTGCGGTTCTTTTCGCGCTCTCTACCACCAACATCTCAGAGCGCGAACGCGAGTTGGCAACCATCAAGGTGTTGGGCTTTCGCTCTAAAGAAGTACACCGCTACGTGAACAAGGAAACCCTCGTACTTACTTCTATAGGCATCGTCCTTGGGCTTCCCTGCGGATGGATACTCGGCGATGTACTTTTACAATCGCTTAAGATGCCCCAAATTAGCTTTCTCTCGAGCATTGAGCCGGTAAGCTGGGTGATTTCTGCCGTGCTGCCGGTGGTATTTGCCCTAGTGGTTAGCCTTATCACCAACCGCATACTCGATCACATCGACATGATTGGTGCTCTCAAGAGCGTGGAGTGACGCCGAATGCGGTGCTTGGCGCGCGGAGCAGTCCGAACTCGCCTTGAGTTCGCCTTGACTCGCCTTGTGCCGAATGCGGTGCTACTTCATATCAAGCGAGCGTACGAGTGCCTGCGCAAGCTGTTCGACGTCGGCTAGTTGCTTGTCCTTGAGCGAGCTCAAGACATCTACCACTGGCTCGAGCACCTGAATATCCTTGAGGCCTTCGAGTTCTTTCAGGATGAGCTTGGAAGATGACGAAGCCCAGGTACCACTGCCAATAACGCCCACGGTGCGGTTTTGCACATTGAGGGCGTGCATGTCATGCAGAAGTGTCACCATAGCAGGGTAGAGTCCCGCATTGTAGGTGGGGCTGGCAAGCACGATGTGGCTGCACCGCCAAACTTCACTTATCAGCTCGGAAACATGGGTGGCCGATACGTCGTACATGGCAATATCCTTCACGCCAGCTTCACTCAACTTGCTCGCCAAAATGTCGCAGACGTTTTCAAGATTGCCATACATCGAGCCAAAAAAGATCGCAACGGACTGTTCTTCGGGCGTATACGAGCTCCAGGTTTGGTATTTGTCCAAGATCCAGTCGAGCTTGTTGCGCCATACAACACCATGCA
>CAYTTI010000052.1:6524-7540 GCA_964440675.1 uncultured Coriobacteriaceae bacterium | reverse complement strand
CACCTGTCGCTAGCCGGTCCCTGGCTACGCACATAATCCCTATTCGCCTACTGCAGCTGCCACATCAATATCCTGTGCCTGGGCGCTGTGCTGGGCAAGCAAGAGATACTCGTGGTTGCCTTTAGCTCCGGTAATAGGAGATGGGCAGAGCGCCTGAGCAGCAAGACCAAGCGCATTGGCAGCATCAATAACACAGGTAAGCGCGCGTGCTCGGTCACTAGAACGGTGGACAACCCCACCCTCACCAACACAGTCTGCAGGAAGTTCAAACTGGGGCTTGACCAGCGCGACCAAACGACCCGTATCGCAGAGAAGCCGGGCAATTACACCCAGCAGCGAACGCAGGGAAACAAAAGACACATCACACACCGCAAGGTCGAAACTCCCATGAAACCCAGCGATATCGAGGTCGCGAATATTGGTGCGCTCAAGGAGTGTGACGCGAGGGTCGTTGCGCAAACGATAGCTAAACTGCGCATAGCCAACATCAACCGAGGTAAGCTGCGCGGCACCTCGCTGTAGCAAGCAGTCGGTAAAGCCTCCCGTAGAACAGCCTATATCGATACAGTTGAGCCCCGTAACATCCAGCTTGAATTGATCGAGAGCATAGGCAAGCTTAAGGCCACCCCGGCTGACATAACGGGCTTGTTCACGTACGTGCAGCTCGATACCGGCACGCACCTGCTCGCCCGGATGTTCGAGTCGACGATTCGAGGTAGAAACATCCCCCGCCATAACCGCCCGAGCTGCTGCCTCTTGCGTAGGAAACAAGCCTTGTGCTACCAGCTCGTTATCAAGGCGCAGACGTGGCTTTTTGCTCATATGGCGCAAGCCTCCACAAGCTCACGCCTCGGGCTGTGCGCTTTGCGCCCTAAGCTGCGCGCTTTGCACCTCATGCCTCAGACCCCATGCTTCGCGCTCCACGTCGCGTGCCCCGCGCCTCACGCTTCACCGTCGATGCGGGAACGCTCTTCGTCGGAAAAGTCAACCTTATCTACGATTTCTACCGCTTGGCT
>CAYTTI010000052.1:0-6514 GCA_964440675.1 uncultured Coriobacteriaceae bacterium | reverse complement strand
TCATCCAGTAGGTCGAGCGAGCGCTCGAGCGACGTATCTTTAGAGCGCACGACGGTAACGATTTCGTCGAGTCGATGGCAGATTTCTTCATAGCTGCGTGGCTGCTCGTGTGTACTCACAAGTTCAGACATCTTCACCCTCACCTACTGTGTTCAGCTTTCAGCCGCCAGGTTGCTAGCACTTTCAGCTGCTAAGCTGCCAGCGTCCTCAGCTGCCACCCCAGATGCGCACGATGCGCGCTCACACAGGCACAATGCGCGCTCACACAACATCGCCTGCGGCAATCCGATCGGCAATATTCCCCAAAACACCATTGATGAAGCGTGAAGAGTCATCGGTACCGTAGGCCTTTGCGAGCTCAACCGCCTCATCAATAGAAACCTCAACAGGCACTGAGTCTACTTTGAGCATCTCAAAGGTGGCAAGGCGTAGCAGACAACGATCCGTACTAGGCATACGGTAAACTGGCCAATTTTTTGATGCTGCATCGATGATGACATCGAGCTCAGCACTCATAGCATCAGCACCAAGCGCGAGATCTTGGGCGTGAGGATCGAGTGGACCCTCTGAAAGGAGGTAATCCCCTTGAAGCAGCTCTGCAACATCTCGCTTGCGCAGCTCAGCCTGAAACAGGAGCTGGAGAGCCTGCGATCGGGCACGTGTACGCCCACCAAAGTGTTTGCGCACCACGAAGCTTACTCCTTGGGGAAAACCAGTTCATCGACACACACATTAACTTCGGCGACCTCACAGCCAACCTGCTCGGTAATGGCACGCACAACACAGCTGCGTACCTCTGCTGCAAGCTCGGTAAAGGTATAGCCAAAAAACACCGCCAAATGTACGGTAATAACTACCGCATCATCCTGCATCTCAATTTCAACCGCCTGCTCACCTTGCTCGGCCGTGCGCGAGAATGCACTGATGAAGTTTGAAGTAATGGCACCAGCACCTACATGGGCGACCCCTTCGAGACGCTCAACAGCTTCGACCGTTATCTGTGCAAAGATGCCACGAGAAACCCCGATACCCGCTACTACAATTTCATCGCTTTCCATGCAGGCATCCTTTCTAACGCCGCGCATCGTAACGCTGCGCATCCGCCGTGCGTCGCAACGATCCTCCCTGTGCAATCATCCCCTCTATGTTAGCTCAGGAAGTGGGGCATGTGTTTGAGAATGAAGTCGGTATAGACCTGCCCCTCGATAAACATTTCATGATCGATGCACTCACGATGGAAGGGAATGGTAGTCGCGATGCCTTCGATCACAAATTCATCGAGGGCACGGCGGGCACGTGCGAGTGCTGCCGCACGCGAAGGACCCCATACAAGGAGCTTAGCCACGAGCGAATCGTAGGTGGGAGGCACTGTGTATCCCGCATAGGCATGGGTATCCACGCGCACGCCGGGTCCCCCTGGAACATCAAAGCGCGTAATGGTACCCGGGCAGGGACGGAAACCCTGTGCTGGATCCTCGGCATTAATACGGAACTCAAAGCAGTGACCTAAAGGATCGGTGATGCCACCATGGGGAATGGTCATCGGCTCACCTGCAGCAATGCGCAGCTGTTCTGCAACCAGGTCGGTCAAGGTAATTTGCTCAGTCACACCATGCTCAACCTGAATGCGCGTGTTCATCTCCATAAAGTAGAAGGAGCCGTCGGTATCGAGTAGATACTCGATAGTGCCAGCGTTAGTGTACCCAACCTCTTTAACCGCCTGCATGGACGCATCACACATGGCCTTCCGTAGCTCGGGACTCAGCGCAGGAGAAGGTGCTTCTTCAACGAGCTTTTGGTGGCGCCGTTGTACCGAACAGTCGCGCTCGCACAGAGCAGCAATATTGCCATGCGTATCTGCTAAGACCTGAACCTCTACATGACGCGGACGTGCTATGAGTTTCTCGAGGTAGACAGCATCGCTGCCAAAGGCTATGCGCGCCTCGGCACGGGCGTTGTCATACTGAGCCTTGAGGTCGGAGGCACTGTGCACCTCGCGCATTCCCTTGCCACCTCCGCCAGCGGAAGCCTTAATGAGGATGGGGTAGCCCACCTCGTTCGCAAAGCGAGCAGCCTCTTCTACCGTTTCTACCTCACCATCCGAACCGGGTACGCAGGGCACACCGGCCGCTCGCATGGTTTGCTTGGCGTTGGACTTCTCCCCCATCTTCTCGATAACGTCTGCATCGGGTCCGATAAACACCAAGTCATTGTCCTGGCATGCACGCGCAAACTCGGCCGACTCAGACAGAAAGCCATAGCCCGGATGTACCGCCTCACATGCAGTCGAGCTGGCAGCACCAATAATGCGCGGAATGTCGAGATAAGACTGAACAGAAGGCGCTGGCCCTATGCATACGGCTCTGTCAGCTTCGCGCACTGCCATGGTGTCCGCATCGGCCACTGAATAGGCTACAACTGCCTCAACTCCCAGCTCTTTAAGCGCTCTCACAACACGAAGTGCAATTTCACCACGATTTGCAACTAGAACTCGTTTGAACATAGCAATCCCCTTACACGCCTACGCGCATGAACGGACACCAAGCCACGACGCCAGCACAGACGACCAGCCCAGAAGGGCGTGGCCACGGGCACTATAGTCAGGCCATCAGGCCACTGGCTCAGACGACCAGCCATCGGCTCAGAAGAGTGCGTCACTAGGCCGTGAAACCTTCTTGGCCGTCAGAAGTCTTGGTTTCAAGCCACATGAGGGTCTGTCCAAATTCCACCGCCTCGGCGTTTTCGACGCAAACGGCACGTATGGTGCCAATCTCCGGAGATGGAATCTCGTTCATGAGCTTCATGGCCTCAACAATGCACAGTGTCTGCCCAGCCGTAACCTCATCGCCTACCTGGACAAAGGGGTCACTCTCGGGACTCGGAGCTGCATAGAAGGTACCAACGATGGGGCAGCTCACCGGGATGCAACCGGGATAGTCCTGCTCATCCTCAACAGGCTGTGGCTCGGCGGCGGGAATGGGAGTGGCGGTTGCGGTAGGGACGCCTGGCGTCTCGGGAGGTGCTACTGATGTGGGACCTGCAATGCCAGCCTTGCGAACATTGATTTCCTGACCAGCTTCTTTAATGGTGATCTCTCCAATGGAGCTTTCCTCAACGGTACGGATAAGCTCGCGTATTTGATTCATATCCACGTAGGTATCCTCCTTGCTTTGAGCCACCTCATTTTCGTCGAGGAAGTTGACTGAATCGTTCGACGGGTGTTTGGTAAGGAAGGTTTCCGCTGTTTGCGGGAACATGGCATACATGAGGACATCTTCCTCACTCTTGGCAAGACTGCCCGCTTCTGCCTTTGCTTCCTCGTAGCTTTGCACCCCTTCTTGTTGAGCGAGACGCTGGATTTCACGAGGATCGTGTGTATCGAATACTTGGTCGAGTACTCTGGGGTTGATAGGTGCGGGGGCTTTGCCGTACAAGCCCATGAGGTAGTCGCGCATCTCCTTGGAAACGAGGTTCCACCTGCGTCCCGTAATAACGTTCATAACCGCCTGGGTGCCAACTATTTGGCTCGTTGGCGTTACCAAGGGTGGATAGCCCGCCTCGGCACGAACCCGCGGGATTTCTTCGACCACTTCATCCAAGCGGTCGAGGGCATGCTGGCCGTCGAGCTGACTGATGAGGTTACTCATCATGCCACCCGGAATTTGATGGCGGAAAACCTGCACGTCCATAAGATCAGAAATACCAGCACTGTAGTGTCCACGCTTGCGTACTGATTCCCAGTAGTTGGAAATCTCGAAGAGCGTGTCGATGTCGAGGGCGGTATCGCGCGGACTCTCTTTAAGAGCCGCAACAATAGTTTCAACTGCAGGATGCGCCGTGCCAAAGGCCAGAGGTGTGGCATCGGTATCGAGGATGGCAACGCCTGCCTCCGCCGCCTTGATGTAATTGGCAATAGCCATACCACCTGCGTAGTGGCAGTGCAAATGAATGGGCAAACCCGTTGCTGCTTCGAGCGCGTGGACGAGGCGCTCGGTGCGATACGGTGTCAAAAGTCCCGCCATGTCCTTAACACACAGCGTATCGGCTCCCAGCTCCTTGAGCTGGCAGGCATAGTCCACGTAGGAATCGAGTGTGTGCACCGGCGAAATAGTGTACGAAATTGCTGGCTCGAGATGAGCACCGATGCGCTTCACGGCCAAGCAGCAGTCGCGCATGTTGTCAATGTCGTTTAAGGCATCAAACACTCGGAACACATCGATGCCGTTTCGATGCGCCGCAGCAATAAAGTGATTCACGACATCGGTGGAATAGTGATGATATCCCACGAGGTTTTGACCGCGAACCAACATGGCAAGCGGCGTCTTAGGCATGAGTGCCTTGATTTGGCGCAAACGCTCCCATGGATTTTCGTCGAGAAAGCGTAAGCAGGTGTCAAAGGTAGCACCACCCCACGCTTCAATTGCCCAATAACCAACGTCGTCCATAACGGGCAAAATAGGAATCATGTCACCAATGGACATGCGGGTTGCCCACAAAGACTGCTGGCCATCACGAATGGTAAGATCCATGAGACGAAGCTTTGTCTCTGCCATTGTTCCTCCTATCAAGCGCAGTCGCACACTCACAAGTACATCTGGAAGCTACACGCGACCAACGAACTTGCCGTCGCGGGTATCCACCTTAATGCGCTCGCCGACATTCAAATACATAGGAACCTGAATGGTAGCACCCGTTTCAATAGTGGCAGGCTTGGTTCCACCCTGAACAGTGTCGCCCTTAAAGCCAGGGTCTGTTGCAACAACCTCTACCTCGATGAACATGGGAGGTGTTACCCCAAGAAGTTCAGCGTCGGCGTAGAGCAGCTGGCAGTTGTCGTTTTCTTTAAGCCACTGAGCATTATCACCGATGAAATCGGTAGGAACTTGCACCTGCTCGTAGCTTTCGTTATCCATAAAGAAGTAATCGTTACCGTCGTTGTACAGGTATTGCATTTCCTTGGTAATAAGCTGGACGTTCTCAAACTTAGTACCCGCATTGCAGGTTTGATCGAGCACGCGACCGCTTCGTAAGTCGCGCAGCTTGTAACGAACAAAGGCACCGCCCTTGCCAGGCTTTACATGTTGAAACTCAATGATGGAATAATACTTGCCATCAATCGTCAGACCCATGCCGTTTTTAAAGTCGGCGGTAGAAATAGTAGCCACTGGACTCCCCTTCTCTCAACTAGATGCACTGAGTACACGGTACTCTCGAGCAAGACACACAGCACAGATGAAGCATGGCTTCGAGCGATGCGCGCGAGCGTCGCCCGAAGCCTTAACGGTACTCTAGCACGCAATGCATACGAGTTCATGCGTGCTCGCGGTAAAGGGCTCAAAGCCCGTATCGGTAACCAGACCGTAATCCTCAAGACGAACCCCAAAACGTCCCGGCAAATATATTCCTGGCTCAATCGTCACCACAGCGCGTGCAGGAATGGCTTCGTTGTATCGGGGATTAAAGTTGGGGCGCTCATGTATGTCTAGGCCAACGCCGTGACCCAAGCCATGACCGTAAAACTCACCGTAGCCCGCATCGCTAATCATCTGAACCGACAGCTTGTGAATATCCGATCCCGTAACACCAGCACGTACCGCTTGGGCACAGGCTTCATGAGTTGCACGAACCACGTCGTACACCCGACGCTGCTCATCTGTTGGCGCGCCGAGGCACACCGTGCGCGTCATATCACTTCGATAGTCATAGTAGCTGGCTCCATAATCCATAACAATAAAGTCGCCCCGCTCGACAGCGCGATTGCTTGGCCGGGCATGGGGGTTGGCACCGTTAGGACCAGAAGCAATGATAGGGCTAAAGCTACTCCCATCGGCCCCATGAGTCATAAGATAGCTCTGTAGCTCTACAAGAATGTCCATCTCGGTGAGGCCAGGGCGAATGTAGCCACACATATGCTCAAAGGCTGCGTCGGTAATCTGCTGAGCGTGACGCATGCGGGCAATTTCGATGTCATCTTTCACCATGCGCAAATCTATAATTTCGCCACTCATACGTGGCATTTCAAGCTCAGCAGGACAGGCTGCACACAAAGCATCATAAAAGCCCAGGTCAAGACTATCTTCCAGGGCCAAGCGCGCAACGCCATGTTCTGTAACCAAGGATGCCACCCACTCAGGATGCAGCGTCGGCTCCATATCTACGATCCACGGTGTCTTATCACCCATAGCCTGTACACAGGCGTTGTAATAACGAGAATCCGTGTGCAGCCACAGCCCATCGGCAGTAATGCATACGGTATGAGCAAGCTCATCGTCAAACACGCGCACCAAGCCCGTAAGCCACTGGATGTCGGCGATACTGCGCACCACAACCGCATCCCATGAACGCTCCTTCATGAGGGCGCGCAAACGCGCAATGCGAGATGCAGTATCGGGATGTGCCTCGGCAACTACATTCATACAGATTCTCCTTACAGACATACAAATTTGCGGGCACGAGCAAAGCCTACGAGCCCGCCGATCTCGAGCAAATCCTACAAGCCCTTATGACTCGCATG
>CAYTTI010000051.1:0-7608 GCA_964440675.1 uncultured Coriobacteriaceae bacterium | reverse complement strand
GTAGGCGCCATAAGCGTCTCCGGGGTTCAAGTCCCCGACTCTCCGCCAGGTTATTCTGCGGCGCCTTTTAAGCGCCCGTGTATATGCGTGGAGGGGTGGCAGAGCGGCTGAATGCGGCGGTCTCGAAAACCGTTTACCCCTTTTAGGGGTACGAGGGTTCGAATCCCTCCTCCTCCGCCGTTCTTCTGTATTTTGTATCAACTTCTTGTCTCGTAGCGCTTGAAAGCATTTCTCATACATCTCCTTTTTAACTTCAAGGACGTGCGTGGTAGCGTGGTAGCAGGCTGGATCTTGCCCGCGCAGCACGGACGAGCCGTAGCCTGTGTTTACATACCGTTTGCGGTTCGTGATGTTTATGTAAGAGGCACGCTATAAGATCACATGATGTAGGAAATGAAAGATGTTTGGGAATATGAGGTCTTCATGCTACGATTACGCGGCATAACTCTTCCTGTCCTAGGCGCAAACCTTCACGACCTAGGGCCTTAAGTCCAGAGGAGGTGACATAATGAAGGCGTATGAACTGTTGTATTTTGTTAAACCCACCAGTACAGATGAAGACCGCGTTGGCGTTATGAAGCGCATTGACGTTGCCGTAAGCGATTATGGCGGCACGGTTGATGAGGTTGAAGAGTGGGGTCGTCGCAAGCTTGCCTACGAGATAGACCATCTATCCGAGGGTGACTACACACTTGTTAACTTCCATGCCGACCCTACGCAAATCGGTGAGCTTGACCGAATTCTGCGCATTAACGATGCGGTGCAGCGTCACATGATTGTTCGTCGTCCCGACAAGGATTAGGACATTCGCGCACGAAAACCTCACCGAGAGGGGGTTTACGTACTATGAGTATTAACCGAGTAAATATCTCAGGCAACCTTACCCGCGACCCAGAGCTGAGGCAAACACAGAGCGGTACGGCAGTGCTTTCTATAGGTGTGGCGGTGAACGATCGTCGTCGCAATCCTCAAACGGGCGAATGGGAAGATTTTCCTAATTTCATTGATTGCGTTATGTTCGGAGCTCGTGCTGAATCGATTGCGCGCTATCTCTCTAAGGGGCAAAAGGTTGCCATCGAAGGCAAGCTTCGTTACAGCTCGTGGGAACGTGATGGGCAACGTCGCAGCAAGATCGAGGTAATTATCGACGACCTCGAGTTTATGTCGCGCGCCGATCAGTCCTCAAGCTCGTATGGCGGCATGTCTTCGAGCTCGTATGGCGGCATCACTCAAACAGCCAGCCCCCAGCAGGCTCCTGCTGTACAAACTCCACCAGCAGCCGATATTTACGATGAGGACATTCCATTCTAGGATCACAAGCCACTGGCATACAGTGGTAGAAAGGCATAAAAGACATGGCTCAAGAGTATCAACGTCAGCCGCGTCGCAAGTATTGCCAGTTCTGTAAGGAGAACGTCGAGCTTATCGACTATAAAGATACCCAGCTCCTGCGCAAGTTTATGACCGACCGTGGCAAGATCAAGCCCCGTCGTGTAACTGGCACCTGCACGCAGCACCAGCACGATATTGCCCGCGCAATTAAGCGCGCCCGCGAGATGGCACTGCTTCCGTACACGGTTGCTGTGGTTTCTGGCCGTGGTGGGCGTCGTAACCGCGACTAGAAAGGATAGCGTCCATGAAAGTTATTCTTCTAGGCGAGCTTCGTGGTAAGGGTGGCGAGGGAGACGTTGTCGACGTTGCCCAAGGCTACGCCGAAAACTATCTATTCCCCAAACGCCTTGCTGTGAGGGCGACGGCAGGAAACCTTAAGCAGCTCGAAGAACGTCGTCACAACATTCTGAAACGTGAGCAAAAGCGCATTACCGACGCAGAGATATCCAAATCCCTACTCGATGCGAAGACTATCAAGGTTGATGCACGTGTAGGAGAAGAGGGTCAGCTCTTTGGTTCGGTAACATCAGCCATGATTGTCGATGCTGTCAAAGAGCAGCTTGGTATCGAAATTGATCGGCGTCGTGTTGAGCGCAGCGCAGCAATTAAGACCGCTGGCGTGCACGAGGTGTCCATCAATTTGTACCGCGAGATTGCCGCAACCGTATATGTTGTTGTAGGCGATGTCACAACCGAGGCAGCAGAGAATCCTACAGGTGCTCAAGTGGCAGCCGAAACACTTGACGCTGAGGCGGCGGCGCAGGTGTCCGCAACTACGTCTGATGCTGCGAATACAGCTGAGGTGGATGCCGCTAACCGCACATAAAAGTGGGAAGAAACGGCAGCTAATCAAGGCTTTTACGAGTTTCAACATCTCTATAGTATTTCAACAAGAATTTCTGGCTTGTTGTATAACCTGCAGGTAAACCCCCTAATTGCCAAGGCATAGGCAGTTGAGGGGGTTTGTTGTGAGAAAAGCTAAAAACATGGTATCTACCTGCAGGTTTGTAAGTATTCTCACTCTTTACGAGATACTCACACGAACACGAATTGTTGACATCGTTCAAGGGGAATGTACGTTCGTGTCATGTTGAAAGTCATCGGAAAAAAGTCAAAAATTTGTTGAAAACGTTGAAAAGTGGAGAATCCTCAGGTTAGAGATATAAGTTCTTAACCTTGCAACGTTCAAACAGATTTTAGGCATTTTCTGTCACTCACACATCCGCAAAAATAAGGTAGTATCCCAACGCGCCAAAATGCGATGAGGGGGTGGACTTGTGGATACCTACACGACTAATGCCGTTCACACACGGGCACTCGTATCACAAGATCGACCAATGCCCAGCGATAAAGCTGCGGAGGCCTCGGTACTTTCAGCCATGATGCTCTCACCGGATGCACTGACAGAGTGTCTCACCGAGCTCAATGCGCAGGATTTTTACATTCCTTCAAATCGACTCATTTTCCAGGCGATGCAAGCACTGTTTAATTACGGCAAAGCCGTTGATCCTGTGAGCCTTGCAGACCTGTTGAATTCGCACAATGAACTCCAGCGAGCGGGAGGTATGCCCTATCTCATTGACCTCAGTGGCGATACCTTTGCGCTGAGCAGCCTGCGCAATCATATCGACATTTTGCGTCGTGATACCACTTTAAGGAAACTCATCGAAGCATCTGCGGCAATTACAGCGCTTGCCTATGATGCTCCAGAGGACACACGTGAAGTAGTAAACACCGCTGAGAGTAGGCTTTTTGAGGTTACCCAAAGAGACATTGATAATAAATATCAGTCGCTTGAAGACGTTTTGGGCAATCTCTATGGTGAGCTCACCGAAATTAGTAAGAATAAAGAACCCGTGGGGGTGCATACTGGTTTTCCGCGCCTCGACCGCAGCCTGCTTGGTCTGCGTCCCGGCCAGATGGTGGTAATAGGTGCGCGTCCCGGTGTAGGCAAGACCTCCTTTGCCTTAAATCTCACCATCAATGCTGCATCACAAGGAATACCCGTTGCCTTTTTCTCGCTCGAGATGAGCTCTGTCGAGGTTGGTCAGCGTCTCTTGTCCTCACGCGCCAAGATTGATTTGTCAGCTATTCGTACGGGACGTATCCGTGACAACCAGTGGAACGAGCTCTTGCAAGCCACCATGGAGCTCTCCCAGCTTGACGTCATGATTGATGACACGCCAGATACCACCGTTACCGAAATTCGTGCCAAAGCACGCCGGATGTTGCATCACAAGGACAATGGCCTGGTTGTTATAGACTACCTCCAGCTCTTAAGTCCTCCCTCGGGCGTGCGGCGTGCAGATAGCCGCGTAACTGAGGTGTCCGAGATGAGTCGTGGCATAAAAATCATGGCGAAAGATCTTGGTGTCCCCGTCATTGCGCTCTCACAGCTTTCGCGTGAGTCGGAGCGGCGTACGGGCAAGCGTCCCCAGCTTTCAGATCTGCGTGAATCTGGATCTATTGAACAGGATGCGGACGTTGTACTTTTACTCGACCGTTCCATGAGTCCAGAAGAGGCTCAGCGCAGTGATCGACCCGACACCGGTATGACGGATGTCATCATCGCTAAGAACCGTTCAGGTCCACTTGATGTGGTGCCCTTAGGATTTGTGGCAAACTCAACAAAGTTTTATGAGGTGGATACACACCACGAGCCATAATCCGCTACGGTTCTATACTGATTGTCGCCCCGCGACCTTACAGTATGCGCGGGAAGCCGTGAAGGGAGATACTATGCCTGCGACTGTGTTAGTAGGAACACAGTGGGGCGATGAGGGTAAGGGCAAAATAACCGACCTCATAGCTCCTGGTTTTGACATTGTTTGTCGCTATCAAGGTGGAGCGAATGCCGGCCATACCGTACAAGCCAATGGCCATAGCTACGGATTGCATCAGGTGCCGTCAGGTGTGATGGTGGAAGGCAGTCTGCCTGTTATTGGGAATGGCTGCATTGTCGATCCTGAGGTGCTCATCAACGAGATCGATATGCTTGAAGCGGACGGTATCACCTGCTCACACCTGCGTGTCTCTGGCAATGCGCATGTGGTGATGCCGTGGCATAAGGAGCTCGACGCCGCCGTTGAACAGACACTTGGTGAGCGCTCGTTGGGTACCACCAAGCGTGGTATAGGTCCCTGTTATGCGCACAAAATGAGTCGTACGGGCATTCGCATACAGGACATGTTGGATAACAAAACCTTTTTCCGTCGTGTAGAAGAAGCACTCGTCACCGTTAATCGCGAGTTGGCCGCCTATGGTCTTCCCACCTATACGACCGAGGACATATATGCGGACTATCGTGTGTATTGCGAGCGCATACGTCCCTATATTGCGGAGACATCCAATATTCTCAATACGGCACTTGAGCAGGGTAAAAAAGTACTCTTTGAGGGTGCTCAGGCTACCATGCTCGATATCGATCACGGCACCTATCCCTTTGTTACCTCATCTAACTGCACAGCGGGCGGCGCTGTGACCGGATCAGGGGTTGGTCCTGTGCATATTGACCGTGTGCTTGGTGTCGTCAAGGCCTATACCACCCGTGTTGGTGAAGGTCCGCTTCCCACCGAACAGCTTGAGGGTAGCGCAGTAGGCGATACCTTGTGCGAGGTGGGTGCGGAGTATGGTGTTACTACGGGGAGGCGTCGGCGTTGCGGCTGGTACGATGCCTGCATACTCAACTATTCAGCTCGCATTAACGGACTTACCCACATTGCGCTGACCAAGCTCGATGTATTAGGTGTGTTCGATACTATCAAGATTTGCGTTGCCTATGACATCGATGGTCGGCGCTATACCACCGTTCCCGAACATGAAGATCTCTTCGAGCGTGCCGTGCCTATATATGAGGAAATGCCTGGCTGGATGTGTGATATTTCTCACTGTCGCATATTTGAAGAGCTGCCTGAACAAGCGCAAAATTACGTGAAGCGCCTATGTGAGCTCGCGGGTGTCGACATTGCCTTTGTTGCAGTGGGACCCGATCGAGAACAGACCATTACGATCAATTGGGAGTAGAGCGCTCAGGAGATTAGCTACATGAGGAGAGCTATGGTGAACGAGATGGTTAACATTCTTCTGCTGGGTTCGGGTGGTCGCGAGCATGCCCTCTTGAAAAAGCTTGCCGCATCTTCCCGCGCAGGAAAACTATGGGTGGCACCTGGTAATGGCGGCATGCTCTCGATTGCAGAACGAGCAACGATAGATGAGAACGATCCAGCTGCGGTTGCTGCCTTTGCTCAGCAACACGACATTGACCTTGTGGTTATCGGTCCGGAAGCACCGCTTGTGGCTGGTGTAGCTGATGCGGTTCGCGCGGCACATATCGCCTGCTTTGGCCCGAGTGGTGCCGCTGCCCAAATCGAGGGTTCAAAGGAGTTTGCCAAGCGTGTTATGGAGCGTGCTGGTGTTCCAACAGCTGCCTGGCGCGCCTTCCATGATGAGGCGTCTTGTTGTGCATATATCCGTGAACTGGCAGGTCCGTGCGTTGTGAAGGCGGACGGCCTCGCTGCAGGCAAAGGGGTTACGGTCGCCTCAAGCACCGAAGAAGCTCTCGCTGCTGTTCATAGTTGTTTTGCTGGTGAGTTTGGCTCGGCAGGCTCTACTGTTGTTGTTGAAGAGCTGCTCTCTGGCCCAGAATGCTCGCTGTTAGCTCTTACCGATGGCACCACCCTTGTACCTCTTGCAGCATCGCAAGATCACAAACGAGCCTTCGATGGAGATGTAGGTCCCAATACGGGTGGTATGGGGGTGTACTCACCTGTCCCGCTTGTTACTGACGAAGAATTTGAGCAAATGCTTGCCATCGAGCAGCGTGTCATCGCACAGCTCAAGGCAGATGACATGCCGTATTCAGGCTGCTTATATGGTGGTTTTATGCTTACCAAGGATGGTCCGAAGGTGCTGGAATTCAATGCGCGCTTTGGTGATCCTGAAACTCAGGTTGTCCTACCGCGCATGCAGGCGGATCTTATCGATATATGTTTGGCTTGCGACAGGGGGACTCTTGCAGACGTTCCGCTGTCTTGGGATGATCGTTGCGCTATATCGGTGGTGCTTGCGAGTGAGGGATATCCCGGAAGCTATGAGACGGGCAAGTCCATTGTTGGTATTGAACAGGCCGAGGCCTTAGATGGGGTCGAGGTATTCCATGCAGGCACTACTCTCGGTGATGATGGACAACTGCTTACCAGTGGTGGGCGCGTATTAGCGGTGAGCGCGCTTGCCCATACATTTGAAGATGCACGCGACTTGGCCTACCAAGGCTGCGAGCGTATTCAGTTTGAAGGTAAGAGTTTCCGCAGCGATATTGGTTTGCGTGCGCTGTCTGGCCGCGCGGCATATGAGGTTTAGTGGCATGGAAGATCACGAAGGACAGCACGGAGCACAACACGAGGCACAGTATAATCAGCTATTCAATCAAATTGAAGCGCTCGAACACACCCGTCGGGCTTTGAGCTTCGATGGGGATAGGCGTGGACAGGGCTTTGTGGGTGAGGTGGAAACACGTTCCTTGGTGCTTGGGGGCGATGATCCGCACGACGATACCCTTATTGAAGAGATAGAGTCCGAACAAACTGCGTGGACGGGGCATATTTTTTCGGTCAGTAGGCTCGATGTGTCTCTACCGGATGGCAGGCACGCCGAGCGTGATGTTGTGCGTCACAATGGAGCGGTGGCCATTGTGGCTCTTACCGATGACGGACATATCTGTTTGGTGCGCCAATACCGTGTCGCTTTAGGGCGCGTAACCGTGGAGATTCCTGCAGGTAAATTAGATCCGGGTGAGGATCCCTTGGATTGTGCGCGGCGCGAACTGCAGGAAGAAACAGGTTTGCAGGCGGAACGCATTGCCTACCTCACTACCATCGCAACCTCTGATGGTTTTAGTGATGAACTCATTCACATTTATATGGCAACAGGGCTTTCCCAAGCCGAAGCACATCCGGATGCCGATGAATTTATCAACGTAGACTTGGTAGATCTTACCGAACTCATCGATGCGGTGCTCGATGGCAAAATTGAGGATGCCAAAACCGTTGTGGGGGCGCTCATCTGCGATGCGGTGTCCCATCGCCTAAGTCCTGTGGAGGAGTAGGCACTCACAGCAAGAGAAGCGGACACTCGCAACAAGAGAAGCGGGCTTGCTCAGTAGAGGAATAGCTATCTGGAGGCACATATGCAATATCGCGCCACCCTTGGGCGTGACGG
>CAYTTI010000050.1:0-7615 GCA_964440675.1 uncultured Coriobacteriaceae bacterium | reverse complement strand
CACCAGTACCACGATGTCGGTGACTTTTGCGCCACGAGCACGCATCGCCGTAAAGGTTTCGTGTCCAGGTGTATCGACAAAGGTAATGGGATTGCCACCAATGGTTACCTGGCTCGCGCCGATGGCCTGGGTAATGCCACCCGCCTCGCCTTGGGCAACACCCGTATGGCGAATTGCGTCAAGAAGCGATGTTTTACCATGATCAACGTGTCCCATAACGCTTACTACAGGTGCCCGAGGCTCAAGCGATGCGGGATCGTCGTAGAAGGTAAAGGAGTTCTCTTCCTCCTTCGACATAACATGAATATCTACACCCAGATCGTCTGCGACAAGTTCAATGAGTTCATCGGACATCGATTCGGTAAGCGTAAGCGGCGTTCCCAGCAGGAACAGGCGCTTGATGATGTCATTTGCAGAAACACTAATAAGCTCGGCAAGCTCTCCTACCGTTGAACCCTGAGGCACCTTGACGGTTCCCAACTGTGACAGGTCCTGATCGTTAGCAATGGCTTCCTTGACCGCACGTTCACGTGCTGCTTCTGCAGCCTGCTGCTTACGACGTTCTTTACGCTTCTTGCGCCTCCCTGTTGACTCGCGGTTGGCCTCGTCTACAGCAGCGCGTGCCTCCTGTAAGACATGTTCGCGGTTATACTCCTCTGCCTGCTGAGCCATACGACTGTAGTGGTCATCGATGGTATCGCTTTGCCTGCGAGCACCCCGGCGTGATTTGCGCCGCGACCCTGTCTGCTCGCTGGTGCCTTGGTCGTCTGCTGGAGCCTCTTGCGCCTTTTTACGACGTCCACGGCGCGTAGCCTTGCTGGAAGTGTTTGAGCTGTCTTTATCTGCAGCCGTACTCGCTTCATCTTTCCGCTGTTCGAGTACCTTTTCCTGCTCCGCGATTTGGGCAAGCAAGTTCGACATCGAGGGAAGCGCCGACGGTGCATTATCACGCACCCGGTTGCGTTCTTCTTCTGCCTTGCGCGCAGCTTCTTCTGCAGCACGACGTTCTTCTTCTGCCTTGCGCGCAGCCTCTTCTGCAGCACGACGTTCTTCTTCTGCACGGCGTTCAGCCTCGCGACGACGCTCTGCCTCCAGACGCTCCGCTTCGGCAGCTTGGCGCTTGGCTTCTTCTTGAGCGGCGCGCTCTTCTTCTTCGCGGCGCTGTTGCTCCGCAATTTGAGCAGCACGTTCTTCAAGAATTGGTTGTAAGTTCTTCTTAACAATCGAAAGGTAGGCATCCTCGAGCGTAGAGGAAGCAGACTTAGCTGGAATGTACATATCTTTCAGGTAGCCAAGCATTTCTTTGCTTGTCATCCCGTATTCCTTTGCAAGGTCACTTACACGAGTTTTTGCCATATGGTTTACCTTCCAGCTTATTCAGCAGCGATACGCAGGTTATGATTCGTGACGTTAGATGAGTGAGTCCGGATCATCCGATACCTCGATATTGTCAAAGTTTGCGAGCTGTTCGTGAATACCACAGTATGCAGAGCCAGGACGCGCCATGTTACGACATCTCGCTCCATTGGGAGCAAGGTACTCGCAGCGCTTATGCTGCTCATCGTCTTCATCAAACATATCATCAAGCTCAGACTCAGCAGCTGGCATGTTGCTGAGATAATCTGCAGCAAGCGACTCATAATTGATATCGATATGCATGCCAGTAAGCCGTGCTGCTAAACGAGCATTTTGTCCCTCTTTACCAATAGCAAGCGAAAGTTGATCATCAGGCACAATGACCGTTGCGTAATTGTTCTCTTCATCAATCAGCACCTTCGATACGCGCGCCGGTGACAAGGCATTTGCAACGCATTGCGCTGGATCGTCACTCCACTGGACAACGTCAACACGTTCACCACGAAGCTCGCTTACCACAGTACGTACGCGACTACCTTTAGGTCCAACACAGGCACCAACCGGATCGAGTCGATCGTCAATTGAACTTACGGCAATCTTTGAGCGCACGCCCGCCTCGCGCGCAATCGAGCGGACTTCCACGATACCGTCGTAGATCTCAGGCACCTCCAGCTCAAAGAGACGACGGATGAGCTCGGGATGAGAGCGACTTACCACGATGGGAGGACGGCTGCGCTCGCCACGCACGGGCTGAGCCTGTGCGTTCGGGTCATGCACATCGATAATGATTGCCTTTATACGCTGGTTGTGAAGGTAGCGCTCTCCCTGTGGACGCTCGTTGCGCCCATCGGGATGGCGACGCACATCGAAGTGAGGCAACTCAGCTTCCACCCCGTCACGAATTTTGATGATGGTGAAGTCCTGAGTTGACTGCAGTACCGTACCCGTGATGATATCTCCAATACGACCCGCAAACTCACGGTATACCTGCTCGCGCGCAGCGTTGCGCACAATCGCGTTAATCTCAATCTTGGCATGCTGGGCGGCAATACGACTCATATCGGCAGGCGTAACATCTACAAGCTCAAATTCTTGTGGTTCTCCCTCTTCATCCAGTGGTGCATCTTCTTTGGGGACGCGCTCATAGACATAGAACTTACCCGTAGCCCTATCGATTGTTACCTGTGCTCCAAAAGGCATGTGCATGCTCGAGGCATAGCTCTGGGCAAGCGACTTCTCCAGGCGATCCAGCAGGTACAGCTCATCGATGTGTTTTTCCTGACAAAGCATCATCAGCGCTTCCATCATTTCTGATGCCATGACAATCCCCTTATCTATTTGCGCTTTCTCGTAGGCTCTGAGAAATCGAAGGTAGGCTTAATCTTACAGCTCCGAATTTCGTCTAAGCTGAACTTAAATTCGCCATCACTACAGGAAAGCACCACGTATCCATCACAGATTCCCAAGAGCTCTCCGGTGTAGCGCTTACGTCCTGTAGGCGCGGTTGTGGTAAGCACCACCGTTTCGTGGGCAAAACGCTCAAAATCGCGCGGACGCCTCAGTGGACGGTCAAGACCGGGAGATGACACTTCAAGTACGTAGGGGGTGGCAATGGGATCAAGCTGCTCAATCACACGGGAAATCCACGGAGAGTGCTCTGACACTTCATCAAGTGTAATGGGTGGCTGACCCTGGCCAAGCTTGTCTATACGTACCGTAAGTGTAGGCTGACGGGAAGCACCCGTGAGCTCCACATGAACGATATCAATGCCATGTTGAGCTGCCTCAGCTTCAAGAGCTGCAAGTAAGCTGGCGCAAAGCTGTTCACGATCCACCACAGATCCTCCCTCCCCTTGACAAAAAAGAAGCGGGGCGAAAACACCACCCCACTTCCCGTTGCTCACAAAAATTCATACAAATCAATACAAGCACAGATAGGCTCAAAGGTCAAGCTGGCAAACAAGTCAAGTTAGGGAACAGGCCAAGCTAGCGAACTACGATATTGACCAAGCGTCCAGGAACAACAATCGTCTTCACAATGGTCTTTCCATTCACGTACTGTTCTACTGCACGTTGTGCCAGCTCTTCAATGCCTGCTTGGCTTGCGTCGGCCGCCACATGGATACGCGCGCGAACCCTTCCTTTAACCTGAACGGCCATCTCAATCATTTCCGATTGAGCCTGCGCCTCATCAAAGCGAGGCCACGGCTCGTTGTAGATATAACCTTCACACCGAAGCGCCTCGTGGTACAACTCCTCAGCCCAATGCGGGCAAATGGGAGCCATCATGGCCACGATGTCGTGCGCCACCCGCCAGCACAGATCGGCATGATAGTTGTCGGGCTCCACCGAACTCAAGTAATGACGCGCAGCATTCGTAAGCTCCATGACCGCAGAGATAGCTGTGTTGAACTGCTGACGATCAAAGTCGGCCGTGCACTTCATACCCATACGATGCAGGGTACGATTCAGCTCGCGATCGGCCGCACTAAGCGTTGATCCATCGATCGAGCCAGAACGTGTTGCGCCTGCATCCGCCAGCTGAAACACACATGACCAAGCACGTTTTAAGAAACGGCTACAACCAGCTACGGCATGGGGATCCCAATCGAAATCCTTTTCAGGAGGTGCTATGAACAAAATGGTGAGGCGCATAGTATCGGCACCATAGGGCTCAATAACGCTCGAAGGTGCTACGACGTTGCCCTGCGATTTACTCATAACATCGCCGTGCTCATCTTTAACCATGCCCTGGCACAGCAGGTTTTTGAAAGGCTCATCAATGGAGAGCATATTGCTATCGCGCAAAACTTTCGTCCAAAAACGCGAATAGAGCAGGTGCAAAATAGCGTGCTCAATACCCCCAATATAGTTATCAACCGCCATCCAGCGCTGAGCCGCCTCGTACGAAAAAGGCAGCTCATCGTTGTGCGGATCGCAATACCGTAAGTAGTACCAGCTCGAACAGGTAAAGGTATCCATCGTGTCTGTTTCACGACGCGCCGGCTTGCCACACACAGGGCAGCTGGTCTCATAAAAACTCGGGTCTTGCCTGAGCGTCTCCCCTGCTCCCAAATCGAGATGTTGAGGCAAAAGCACCGGCAGATCCTCATAAGGAACGGGAACAATACCACAGTGATCGCAGTGAATCATGGGAATGGGATTTCCCCAATAGCGCTGCCTACTTATGAGCCAATCGCGCAGGCGATAATTAACCGTTTTGCGCCCAAGCTTATGTTCTTCAAGCCAGGCAGTAATCGCTTTGACCGCAGGAGAGTCATGGCCACCAAGCATACCGGTAAACTCACCAGACTGAACCAGTCTACCTTCGGCTTCCATAGCCTTATCCCAATCGACATTGGTAACAGTCATATCCTGCCGATCGGCAAGTTGCTCGTAGAGCGGATCATCCTCAGAAAGAATGATGGGTGGAATGTCTAGGTCATATGTTCTCGCAAAGTCGAAGTCACGCTGATCACCGCTCGGCACACCCATCACAGCGCCGGTGCCATAATCCATCAAGACATAGTCGGCAATCCAAATAGGAACGGTTTTGCCCGTCATCGGATTAATGACATAACGACCCGTACATACACCATGCTTCGCACGTTTGGAACCCTGACGATCCACGCTCGATACCTGCTCGACTTCTTTTTTGAGCTGTAAAAACTCTTCCTCATGCTCGGAGCCCTCCATGAGCTCGCGTGCAAGTGGACTTTCAGGCGGCAGCACAAAGAAGGACACCCCAAAAAGCGTATCGGGGCGCGTGGTAAAGACCGTAATTACCCGATCGGTAGGGGTTCCATCGCTACCTACTAAGACGAAATCGACCTCTGCTCCCTCAGAGCGACCAATCCAGTTGCGCTGCATCTGTTTTACGCGCTCAGGCCAGCCGTCAAGCGTATCTAAATCGTCGAGAAGCTCTTGAGCATAGTCGGTAATGCGTAAATACCATTGTGAAAGCTCGCGTTTTTCGGGAACGGATCCACAGCGCCAACATGCGCCTTCTACCACCTGCTCGTTGGCAAGGACGGTATTGCACGATGGACACCAATTGACCGGACTCGTATCTCGGTACGCGAGCCCACGCTCCCACATCTTGATGAAGGTCCACTGTCCCCATTTGTAATAATCGGGGTCGCAGGTTTTTACGAGCCGATCGTAGTCGTAGGAAAAGCCCATGCGGCGCATGGTCGCTAGAGCGTTATCCATATTCGCATAGGTCCACTGAGCAGCCTGGGTCTTGTTCTTTATCGCAGCGTTTTCGGCAGGCAACCCAAAGGCGTCGAAGCCCATAGGGTGCAAAACATCAAAGCCACGCATGCGTGCCTGACGAGCCATCGCATCACCAATAGAATAATTACGCGCATGTCCCATGTGCAGGTCGCCCGATGGATAGGGAAACATCTCGAGCACGTATTTCTTAGGGAGATCCTTATTCTCACTGGTGCGATACACACCCTCTTCTTCCCATACACGCTGCCACTTTTCCTCAATGGCCTGGGCATGGTATTCGGGAATAGTGCTGTTAGACCTAGGTTTGATCGGCTGGCTCATCTACATGCTCCTTTATACGACGTATCCCCGCTATGATAGCAGGGATACCGCATGATAAAACCTGACGTAAAGAAAAGAGCTCAAGCCTACGAGCGGAAATTAACCGATTGCTGATTTGCATCCTTGAGCACAACGTCATGGGCACCGCCTTCTACCAATGAGGTAGAACTCACGAGGGTAATCTTTGCCTTCTCACGTAGCTCAGGCAAGCTGAGTGCACCACAGTTGCACATGGTAGAGCGCATCTTGGTAAGGGTAATGTCTACGTTTTCCTTAAGCGGACCTGCATAGGGCACATAGGAATCGACGCCCTCTTCAAACTTGAGATGGGATGATCCACCGAGGTCATAGCGCTGCCAGTTGCGTGCTCTGTTTGAACCTTCTCCCCAATATTCCTTCATGTATGTGCCGTTGACGTTAACACGCAGTGTGGGGCTCTCATCGAAGCGAGCAAAATAACGACCCAACATTAAAAAGTCTGCACCCATGGCGAGAGCCATGGTCATGTGGTAATCGTAGACAATGCCGCCATCGGAACACACCGGCACATAGATGCCCGTTTCTTCAAAGTACTTGTCACGTGCCTGACATACATCAATAATCGCTGAGGCCTGTCCTCGACCTATACCTTTTGTCTCGCGCGTAATACAGATAGAGCCACCGCCTATGCCCACCTTGACAAAATCGGCACCACAGTCGGCAAGAAAACGGAAGCCTTCTGCGTCAACAACATTACCCGCGCCCACCCGTACCGACTCACCATAGTTTTCACGAATCCAGGATATGGTGATTTTTTGCCACTCACTAAAGCCTTCCGAAGAGTCTATGCACAGCACATCTGCGCCAGCGTCAATTAGGAGCGGCACGCGCTCAGCATAATCGCGGGTGTTAATGCCAGCTCCTACCAGATAGCGCTTTCTCGCATCCAAGAGCTCTGATGGATTGGATTTATGCGAGTCGTAATCCTTGCGAAATACGAGGTAGAGCAGGTGATTGTCCTCATCGACTACCGGCAAGGTATTGAGCTTGTGCTCCCAAATAATATCATTGGCAGTTTTCAAGGTAGCATCGGAGCTGGCAACAATAAGGCGATCGCGCGGCGTCATAAAATCAGCCACTTTGCTTGCAGGGTCATCTCGCGAAGGGCGATAATCCCGGCTGGTGACAATGCCAACGAGCCTTCCGTGGGGTGTACCATCCTCAGTAACGGGCATGGTGGAATGACCTGTCTTTTGCTTGAGATCCATAACCTCTTGCATGGTCATCGAGGGTGTCAGGGTTGAATCGCTTACCACAAAGCCTGCCTTATAGTCCTTAACCTCAGCAACCATGGCAGCTTCATCTTCTGGCGATTGGGAGCCGTAAATGAACGACAGACCACCTTCCCGAGCCAATGCTATCGCCAAATCAGGTCCCGAAACCGATTGCATGATGGCGGAAACCATGGGGATGTTGAGTGTAATCGCCGACTCTTCGCCGCGACGATAGCGTACGAGCGGAGTTTTGAGCGATACATGGGCGGGAATACATTCCGCAGACGAATAACCAGGAACTAAAAGATATTCCGAAAAGGTATGGGATTCACCTTCAAAGAATGTTGCCATTGCTACTCCTCACCTCGTACAAGCCCTAAAGTTTGCAGAAAACTATACTGCATTAGCCACGCGGGTGCTGCATGAGCCGCGCAGGTAAACCTGCCATG
>CAYTTI010000049.1:0-7619 GCA_964440675.1 uncultured Coriobacteriaceae bacterium | reverse complement strand
TTTATGGGTGAGTCCACAGACCTCTTCCACCAAGGCAGCGATATCTGCTCTCGTGCGCGGACGTTTTCTGTGTTCAATATCACACATAAACAGTAGGCCATAGGCACAACCGAGCGCAAGGAAGGAAGGAAGCCTACCGTGTTCAAAGCATTTACGCATTGGCCACACAAAGCGATTGTCGTAGGAAAGTTTTTTTGCGGGGCTGTTGCCAATGCGAGAGAACGGATCGTGGCTGGCAGTAATATGCTGCGTTTGGTGTTGGATGTAGGCTTCCATTTCGTGAGCGTCGTAGCTAAATTCGTGGGACAGGGCAAAGATCGACTCCTGAAATGCCTGCCCATTAATCCAGTTCGACCACGCGTCGTCCAAAATACCTTCATCCATAAAGGACATTCCCTTGGCATGTCCTACAAATGCCCTCATGGCGTGACTCATGTTGCCCGAGAATACCTTACGAAATATTTGGGCGGTACCGTTCGTGGTGTAGCTTACGTGTATCACATCGATACGCTCACCCTTCCAGGGGTCACCATCGATAATGAGCGATCGGTCATCACTTGTAAGGACGAGCCACGGATTTTCACCCTTGGGTGGGTTTGAACCCAAGGAGAGCACTATGGTAAAACACAGTCCAACATGGCTCTCGTAGTATGCAATGGCCTCCTTGGTGGTGAGCTGTCTGCGAATGGCGGCATCTACCGTGTCTGCACAGTAGACGTCGTTAACACAGAGCATGACATTTAACACTTCGTCGAACTGCGCTTCCGCTCTTTTCTGTACAGCTTTACCAATGCTGGCACCCATGGAAGGAAAGGCCGCTTCGTAGGCAGCAATGGCACATAGGTTAACCTCACTCAAGCGTTCAACAACTTCGGTGTCGTCTGAGCAATCGAGGACACGAAAGCCTTCAACGCGGGTAAGCGTACCTGATTCAGTTTGCGTGTCGTAGTAGCCCTGCCGCGCTAAATCCGCCATCTTCTCGGGGTTATGGCCATATAGGTCAACCTGCCAACCCGACTGGTTAAAGAACAGACCAACAGATCCGCGGCCAATCTTTCCTGCTCCTAAGACAACTATCTCTTTGCGCATCTACATCGATCCTTCCGGCTGCTGATCCCTACCTTCCGACTGCTGATCCTCGGTAGCCTGTTGATCTCCGCCTTCTGTCTGCTGATCCCTACCTTCCGTCTGTTGATCCTCGATAATAAGCTTGCCCGAGCGTGATATCACCAGACGCTCCGAGGTACGGTTGCCCGACAGTAAGGTTTTTGAGTAGTGAACCACCTTGCCATCGGTGTCGTAGCAAATCTTGTCAAACACCAATATGGGTGCTCCGGTAAAGCACTCAAGTAAGCGAGCCTCTTCTGCAGTGGCAAGTGAGGCAGAAAATGATAGGTCGGCATAGGCGAGTTTGAGCTTGTACTCCGCTTCAAGCAAGGCGTAGAACGAGCATCCCTCTTTGAGGTCGTCGATAAAGTGGGGGAGCAGCTCGGAGGACACATAGATGTTGTCAAGCGTGAGTGGTACCGATTCTAGAAGTCCGATGCGCTTAACGTACTGCACTTCGTTCCCTTGCGGAATATCGAGCTTTTCCGCAAGGGATATGCTTGCAGGGATGCGTCGTTTTTCCACAATGTGACGTTCTGCACGCCCACCCAGGCTCGATAAGCCAGCAAATCCGAGGCCAACTTGCATATTTTCGTCGAGGCTGTGCGCTTTTGGACGCACGAAGGTACCCTTACCACGGTACCTGCGCAGCATGTCGTCATCAGCCAGGTTTTGAATTGCCCGACGCACTGTTATACGGCTGACACCGTAGTGCTCGCATAGCTCTGCTTCTGTAGGCAATTTTTCTCCAGGGCCGTATGCGCCAGAAATGATCTTCTGGCGCAAATCGTTTTCTATATGCGAGTACAATAAGCCCCCTTGAAGTTCTTCTGTCATAACCACCTCGCTATCGTGGACATTGCTCGTTGTATAGACCTTTGGTCTGAGCGCGATGCTTTATATTTTATAGAACATCATATGACTTACAGGAAGGTTTTACGCAGTAAAGGTTGTACGCAGAAAGGTTGCACGGGGCATACATGATATATCGCTTGCTTGCAGGAGAGAGGGTTTCATGGCTCGGCTTGGGGGGCATGCGTCTGCCAACCCGAGGTTTGCTGCGCTCCATCGATGAAGCACGGGCTACAGAGATGGTCTGTAGGGCCTATGAGCTCGGTATTCGGTATTTCGATACCGCGTGGTTTTACCACCTGGGTCACTCCGAGACCTTTCTTGGGTCGGTGCTGTCGCGTTTTGATCGTGAGAGCTGGTCAATTGCCACCAAGTACTACTTTCCTGGTTTTCCGAACGTGCGTAAGGTATTTGAAGCGCAGCTGCGCCGCGTGAAGGTTTCCTACTTCGATTTCTACCTGCTGCATTCCTTACGCGATGCCTACGTAGACCATTACTTTCTCAAGGGGCGACTCGAGTACTTGCTTGCCCAGCAATGCGCAGGACGCATTAAGCATCTTGGCTTTTCCAGTCATTTGAGTCCTAGCAAACTCGAGCAGGTAGCGTCGATGAGAAGTTGGGATTTCGCCCAAATTCAGCTGAACTACTACGACTGGTATTTTGGAACGGCACGTGAAGAATACGAAATATTGCGTGCTTACAACATCCCCATTGTCGTGATGGAGCCGCTGCGTGGCGGCACGCTTGCACAGCTTACCTCTCAGGCGGAGGTACCGCTTCGTGCACTTCATCCAAGCTGGGAGCCATATGAGTGGGCCTTTCGTTGGCTGCATGGCCTCGAAGGTATCAAGGTTATCCTCTCAGGTATGTCTACACGCTCCCAGGTAGAGAATAATGTGGCAATCTTTGAGCGTGAGCAGCCACTTACCGCTCACGAACAGTCGGCCCTTGCCCAGTCCTGCGGTGCCATGCACGAGTATCTAGCGGCACCTTGTACGGCATGCGGGTATTGCAAGGAGCTCTGTCCTGAAAAGCTCGATATTCCGCGCATCATGGATGCGTATAACGAGTGGCATGCTCAAGGAATTTCTCCTGAACATGATGTACAGCGTGCGATTGATGCGTGCAGAACCTGCGGTGCCTGCGCGCCGCGCTGCCCTCAGTCCATAGCTATTCCCGAGCTCATTGCTCAGCTGCGGCACCCGCAAAGGATAGCTTGACATGGCAGGAAAGAAATCGGTGCTTGAGTCGTCTGCTTTCGCAAAGCTCATGATTGCTGCGGCGGCGTGTTGTTGGGGTGTAGCCTTTGTGGTACTTAAGGATGTAACGCTTGCGCTTCCGCCCTTTTTTACACTCTTTATACGCTTTATGGCGGCCTCCCTGGTGCTGTTTGTGCTCTTTTACAAAAACATACGGCGCAACCTCAACCAAGCGGCCATTCGCTATGGGCTCGTGCTGGGTCTTTGTAACTTCCTTGGATATGCTTTGCAAACAGTTGGTCTCACGATGACTACATCGGGCAAAAATGCCTTTATTACCAGTTCATACTGTGTTCTCGTGCCCTTTATATCTTGGATGGTGGGGATTGGTCGTCCCGCGCGCAATCACGTGATGGCTGCCTTTGTGTGCCTTTTGGGCCTCGGCCTCGTTGGGCTTGATGGGGGTCTTCCTGTAAATCAAGGAGATGTCCTTACCTTTGGATCGGCCATATGTTATGCCGTGCTCTACGCCTATATTGCGCTGCGTGGAGAAGGCAAGGACGTTATGGCAGCAACTCTATGGGAGGTTGTGGTATCTGGATTACTTTCGGGTATCGCGTCGCTTATATCGGAAGATCTCCCCGCACCTGCGTCTTTTACTCCTACTGTTGTAGCAGAGCTGGCCATGTTGTCCCTCCTGAGTACCTGTATGGCCTTTGTTGCCTTTAACTATGCATTTACCAAGGTTGATCCCACACAAGGGGCGCTCATATCGTCTATTGAGTCTCCGATTGGAGCCATTACCTCGGTGTTAGTGCTTGGAGAGGTTGTGACGATGCGGGTACTTGTAGGCTTTATGCTCATCTTTGTTGCAGTTGTTTGGGCACAGGTTGGGCCGGCCCTTATAGAACGAATACTGCCTCCAGCAGCTCAGGGAGGGAAAGCAGGATGAGACAGGTTTTGGTGGGCATGAGCGGCGGAGTCGATTCCACTGTTTCGTGCTGCCTGCTCAAAGAACAAGGCTATATACCTGTGGGCGTAACTATGTTGCTTGAGCCTCATAGCTCAGCCGATCAAAGCATTATTCGTGACGCAGCTCAGACATGTTTGAACCTAGGTGTTGCTCACCACGTGATCGACTTGCGTCATGAATTTGAAGAGCTGGTTATGAAGCCCTTCGCCTCAGCCTACGCACAGGGGCTGACGCCGAATCCATGCGTTACCTGCAATCGAGAAGTAAAGTTTGGCCTACTCTTGAACATTGCACAAGAAATGGGCTGCGACTTTGTGGCAACTGGTCACTATGCGCGCGTCGAAAAGCGTAGTGGGCGCTGGTGTGTGCGTCGTGGCATCGATCGAGCCAAGGATCAAAGCTATTTTTTGTGCCAGCTCTCCCAGGACGCCTTGCAACACATCATCTTTCCTTTGGGTGAGAAGTACAAAGCGAACGTGCGCGCCTACGCACGAGAGCACGGGCTCGCCGCTGCCCAGCGAGCCGAGAGTCAAGACGTATGCTTTGCGCAGGAGGAAGACTACGCAACAGTTGTGGGGAGGTATGAGCCGGAAAGCACGCAGTCTGGAAGTATCGTGGATGTAGATGGCCGGGTAGTTGGTACACACAAAGGGCTTGCCTACTATACGCTTGGACAGCGCAAGGGTCTCGGGGTGTCGGTTGGTAGGCGTGTGTATGTGCAGGCGAAAGATCCCACGACCAATACCCTTGTCGTCGGCTATAACGATGAGCTTACCCGTACAAGTCTTATCGCTCGTCATGTTGTATGGGGAGCACGAACAAAAGAGGAAGGACCCTTCGAGGCAGAAATCCTCACCTGTAACCGGGGTATCCCACATAAAGCTCGAGTAACACCTCAGCACGACACGCTGCTTGCTGAGGTTGCACATGGCATGCGTGCGCCGACCCCTGGTCAATTTGTCGTTGCCTATCGAGACGATACGATTGCTTGTAGCGGGGTGATCGTCTAAGAATATGTTGGGCGCACGAGTATACTAAACACAACCAAACACAAGGGATGTGTATTTTTGTAAGGTGGTAGCAGTGGATAACATGCTTCATGGTGTAAACCTTTCGGGATGGCTATTGCCTGAGTCATGGGTTACGCCAGAGTTATTTGCCTCCACGGGTTCCATTGACGATGCTGAGCTGTTCCAAAAACTGGGCAAAGAGGCGTACGACAAACAAGTTGGCCAGCACCGTGCATCCTTTATCACCGAACAAGACTTCGTTTCCATGGTAAACCGTGGTATCGATGCGGTGCGTATTCCAGTTCCGTGGTACGCCTTCGAGACGTCAGGCGATGCGCCCCAGGGGTGCGTAACCGATCTTGATCAGGCCTTTACCTGGGCCGATCAATACAACATTTCCGTGTTGCTGGTGCTTGCGAGCTGTCCGCATGCTCGAACAACAGCTGATGGCCTGAGTTTGATTATCGATGACTTACCTTCGCGGCGAAATCTTCTACTCGATGTGGTGGCACGCCTTGCCGACCGATATGGATCGCGAACATCCTTATTGGGCATTGAACCCATCGACCAGGTATTGGTACGTCGAAATCAGGGTTTTCCTCCACGTACAACTGAGGGGACGAAGCTTCCGTTTCTGCGCAATTACTACCGCGATGCCTATAAGCTCATTCGCGAAACCGCAGGCGACCTACCCACGGTTGTCCTGTCCGATGCTGGTATGCCTAAGCGTTGGCGTGTGTTCATGAGTAAGCGCAATTACACCAATGTATGGCTCGACTCGCACGTGTATCACCATACCGACGTTTTAAGTGGTAATGGACCGTCGGGTGTGAGGTATTTAGCCGAGATGAATCGGATACGGCTTGGGGAGGCACGCAGCGGCTCGCTACCAGTTATGGTAGGTGAGTGGACAGCAGCCATGCCCACCTTTGGCCACACCATTACCCCCGAAGGCCAGCTGGCCTTAACCCGTATTTATATCTCGTCTCAGTTTTCAAGCTTTGAAGGCTGTGCCGCGTGGTTCTATCAAACGTGGAAAACATCGACACGTGATCAATTTTGGGATGCACGTATCGCCCTGGCAAGTTTTGAAAAAGACATGCTGGGCTAGATGTGCTGCATGCTGCTGAGTTCGATATGCATGCTACCGAAATAGATGCGCACGCTGCTGGGCTCGGTGTGCGTGCCATACACTCAGAAGGGATCTTACAGCTGGTAGGTACCCCTATTGGCAACCTCGGTGATGCTTCACCTCGCAGTATCGATGCGCTGACTCATGCCTCCGTAGTACTTGCAGAAGATACGCGGGTTACCTCTAAGCTGTTTGTACGCTTTGGAATTCGTACGCCCCTTGTGCGTTGTGACGAGTACAAGATGATGCAGCGTGCAGATGAGGTGTGCGAGCGCATTCGGCAAGGGGAGTGTGTTGCCCTCGTGTCCGATGCGGGTATGCCTGGTATTTCCGATCCAGGACAGCGTTTGGTAGATGCGGTTCTCGATGCTGGTCTCCGCGTTGAAGTCATACCGGGTCCATCTGCCGTGACCTGTTCTGTAGCTCTGTCTGGTTTGCGCTGCGAACACTTCTTGTTCTACGGCTTTTTGCCCCGTAAGACAGCCCGTCTCGAGCACGAGCTCAAAACGCTGCTTGCTCTTGACGCAGCACTGGTGTTCTTCGAGAGCCCACACCGGGTTATACACACCCTCGCCGTACTTGCCGATTTGGTGCCAGGCCGGCGTGCGGCGCTTATGCGCGAGCTCACGAAGGTGCACGAAGAGGTGATACGCGGCCAGCTGCATGCCTTGTATGCGCAGTTGCAGCAGAGCAAAACCATACGTGGTGAGTGTGTCATCGTGGTTGAACAGCCCAAAAAGGAGGAACTACAAGAGCTGAGATCGACCGCTGACGGAGAAACTCCAAGCATTGAAGATGCCATTCGTCAAAAGCTTGCTGAAGGTGGCTCGCCTTCATCTGTTGCGCGTGAGCTTGCGCACAGCTATGGACTTGGCAGGCGAGATGTTTATAGACAGGTTGTTAGCATTGCTCAACAGATGCAGCACAAGAAGTCGTAGAATACATCCTCATGTACCATAGCCATGTTCCGTCTCCCGAGGAGGCATTACAGGAGGAACGCATGAACGCGGACGGCTTGCTCCAGAACCACAAAAGCTACTACGTTACGACACCCATCTACTATGTGAACGCTGCGCCACACTTGGGCACTGCCTACTGCACCATTTTGGCCGACGTACAGGCACGTGTCCGACGCGCCTTGGGCTACGACGTAAAATTTTTGACTGGCTTGGATGAGCATGGCGAGAAAGTTGCACAAGCTGCGGCTGAACACAATATGACGCCCCAAGCGTGGTGTGACAGCCTCGTTCCTGCATTCAAGGATTTGTGGCGTGAGCTTGAAATTTCAAATGACGACTTTATCCGTACTACCGAAGAGCGCCAAACGCGTGCGGTACAACGTCTGT